>JBDSMV010000025.1:0-15456 GCA_039915715.1 Rubrivivax sp.
GTGCAAGAGGTCATCGACAACGCCGCCGACGAAGCGCTGGCTGGCTTCGGCACCCGCATCGGCGTCACGCTGCATGGCGACGGCTCGGTCAGCGTCGACGACGACGGCCGCGGCATTCCGTTCGGCATGCACCCCGACGAGAAGGTGCCGGTGCTCGAAATCGTCTTCACGCGCCTGCACGCCGGCGGCAAGTTCGACAAAGGCGGCACCGGCGCCTACAGCTTCAGCGGCGGCCTGCATGGCGTCGGCGTCAGCGTCACCAATGCGCTCGCCAAGCGGCTGGTGGTGACGGTGTGGCGCGACGGACAGGTCGCCACGATCGCCTTCGCGGGCGGTGACGTGGTGGAGCCGCTGGCACTGCGCAAGTCCGCCGCTGGCGACCGCCGTCACGGCACCTCCGTGCGGGTCTGGCCCGACCCGACCTACTTCGAAACCCCGGACCTGCCGCGTGGCGATCTGCTGCACCTGCTGCGCAGCAAGGCGGTGCTGATGCCGGGTGTGACGGTGACCCTGCGTGACGAGACCACCGCCAGTGGCAAGCCCGAACTGCAGGAGTGGCGTTACGAAGCAGGCCTGCGCACCTATCTGAGTCAAGGCCTGGCCGCCGAGCCGTTGATCCCGCTGCTGGAAGGCGAGCAGTTCGCCACCGCCGGTGAAACCGAGAACTACGCCGAGGGCGAAGGCGCAGCCTGGTGCGTGGCCTTCACCGACGAAGGTCCGCTGTTGCGCGAAAGCTATGTGAACCTGATCCCGACGGTGGCCGGAGGCACCCACGAGTCGGGCCTCAAGGACGGTTTGTTCACGGCGGTCAAAGGCTTCGTGGAGATGCATGCGCTGCTGCCGAAGGGCGTCAAGCTGATGCCCGAGGATGTGTTCTCACGCGCCAGCTTCGTGCTCAGCGCCAAGGTGCTGGACCCGCAATTTCAGGGCCAGATCAAGGAACGGCTGAACAGCCGCGATGCGCTGCGCCTGGTGTCGGGGTATCTGCGGCCGTCGCTGGAACTGTGGCTGAACCAGCATGTGGAGTGGGGCAAGAAACTGGCGGAACTGGTGATCCGCCAGGCCCAGACGCGCCAGCGCGCCGCGCAGAAGGTCGAGAAGCGCAAGGGCAGCGGCGTGGCGGTGCTGCCCGGAAAATTGACCGACTGCGAGAGCCGCGATCTGCTCTACAACGAGGTCTTTCTGGTCGAAGGCGACAGCGCTGGCGGCAGCGCCAAGATGGGCCGCAACAAGGAAACGCAGGCGGTGCTGCCATTGCGCGGCAAGGTGCTCAACACCTGGGAAGTCGACCGCGACCGGCTGTTCGCAAACACGGAGATTCACGACATCGCGGTGGCGATCGGCATCGACCCGCATGGCGCCAACGACGACCCCGACTTCAGCGGTCTGCGCTATGGCAAGGTCTGCATCCTGTCGGATGCTGATGTCGATGGTTCGCACATCCAGGTGCTGCTGCTGACCTTGTTCTTCCGCCACTTTCCGAAGCTGGTCGAGCGCGGGCACCTCTACATCGCACGCCCGCCGCTGTACCGGATCGACGCGCCGGCGCGCGGCAAGAAGCCGGCGGCCAAGCTCTATGCGCTGGACGAAGGCGAACGCGAAGCCGCGATCGACAAACTGAAGAAGGAAGGCGCCCGCGAGGGCAGTTGGTCCACCAGCCGCTTCAAGGGTTTGGGCGAGATGAATGCCGAGCAGTTGTGGGACACCACGCTCAACCCCGAAACCCGTCGGCTGGTTGCTGTGGGGTGGGGCGCGGCCGAAGGCGCGTTCGCCGCCACCGGTCTGGCGCTGTCGAAGTTGATGGGCAAGGGTGAAGCGGCGGCGCGGCGCGAATTGATGGAACTGCGCGGTGATGCGGTCGAGGTCGATGTCTGAGACCCGAGCCAGCGCATCGGGTGCATCGACAACTGCGCTGCATCTGCGCCCGACCCTGCTGTCGGACCTGCAATTCGTGATCGAAGTCGAAAGCGACCCGGAGAACCTGCCCTTCATCACGCCCTGGGACCGCACGCAGCACGAAGGCGCGGTTCGGATCCCCGACTTTCGCCATTTCATCGTCGAGGCCGGCCGCCATGGCGACGGTGCGCCGCGCGACGGCTTCGTGATCCTGCAAGGCTGCCGCAACCCGCATCGCAGCATCGAGTTGAAGCGCCTGGTGCTGGCGTCGGCCAACCACCGCCGGGGGCTCGGTCGGGCCTGCGTGCGAGAGCTCAAGCGCATGGCCTTCGAGGATTTTCATGCGCACCGCTTCTGGCTCGATGTCAAGGCGCTGAACCAGCGCGCGCTGCAGCTCTATGCCAGCGAGGGTTTTGTCGAGGAAGGCCGTTTGCGAGAGAGCGTGCGCGTGACCGGTCGAACCACTGATCGGGCCGATCGGGTCGATCGCGCCGATGGCTATGACTCGCTGGTGGTGATGAGCCTGCTGGACCGCGAATACGAATCGCGCCGCGCGCTCGGACTCGAAGCGCAGGCCGGACGCTCTGGCTAGACTGCGCGCTGCCCTTGAGGAGTGCCGTTCATGTCTTCGCTTCACCCGCTTCACCCGCTTTGCGCGCTGTGCCCGCCGCGCCGTCTGGCGTGCTTGCCTTCGCTGCGGAGGCCGCGACTGTCGGCACTGTGGTTGCCTCTGCTGTTGCCGATCCCACTGCAGGCGCTGGCGGCCACCGACGCGCCTGCCCAGGCGCCCGGCCCGCCGATCCGATTGCTCGACGCGGCTGCGATCGAGCAGCGCTGCGACGGCGAGATCGCCAAGGTGCGTGCCCACGTGGCGCGGATGGCGAAAGTGACCGGGGGCAAGGGCGTGCTGGTCGACTTCAACCGCCTCGAACGCTTCAACGGCGAGTTCGTGAACCCGGTCTACCTGTTCAGCGCGGTGGCGGTCGACAAAGCGACCCGCGACGCAGCGCAGCGTTGCGTCGAGAAATTCACGCCGCTGTCGTCCGAGGTCTTCCAGAACAGTGCGCTGTACCAACGCGTCAAGGCGTTCGAGCCCGCCGACGACATCGACCGCGTCTACCGCAAGGACCTGCTCGACCGTTTCGACGAAGCCGGCGCGTCGTTGCCGCCGGCGAAGCGGGCACGCGCCAAGGTGATCGCCGATCGCATCGAGATCGTCGGCCTGGCGTTCCAGAAAGCGATCAACGAAGACCCGACCACGGTCGTGCTGCCGCCCGATGATGCCGAAGGCCTGCCCGCCGACTGGCTTGCCGCGCGCCAGCGCGACGAAGCCGGGCATCTGGTGTTGAAGATGGACTACCCGACGGTGGTGCCGTTCTTGCAGAACGCCACCCGAGAAGGCGCACGGCAAAAGGTCTGGACTGCGTTCCAGAACCAGGGCGGTGCCGACAACCTGACCCGGCTCGACGAGGTGCTGGCGCTGCGCTATGAACTGGCGCAGCTGCATGGCAAACCGGACTACGCGAGCTTTGCGCTGCGCCAGCGCATGGCCGCAACGCCGGCCGCGGTGCAGTCGTTTCTGAGCCGGGTGCGGGACGCGGTGCTGACGCTTGAGCAAGGCGACCTGGCCGACCTGCGTGCCGAGAAGGCCACGCTGACCGGTCAGCCGCTGGCCGATGTGCGCGTCCAGCGCTGGGATGCGAGCTATTTGCAGGAACGCATCAAGCGCGAGCGCTATTCGATCGACCAGGAAAAGCTGCGCGCGTACTTTCCCACCGATGCCAGCGTCGCCTTCGCGATGCGGGTGGCCGAACGCCTGTACGGCATTCGCTTCGACCCGGTGAAGCTGCCGGTGTGGCATCCAGATGTGCGCACCTTTGCGGTCCACGACCGGCCGGATGCGGTGTCGGGCGGCCAAGGCGGCACAGCGAGCAAGGGCGGCGCCTTCCTCGGCACGGTGTATCTCGACCTGGTGCCACGCGAAGGCAAGTTCAACCACGCCGCAGCCTTCGGCATCGTGTCCGGCTCGACGCTGGCCGGTCGCCGGCCAGCGTCGGTGCTCGTCACCAACTTCAACGCGAAAGGCCTGGACCACGACGAACTGCAAACCCTGCTGCACGAGTTCGGCCACGTGCTGCACGGGGTGCTGTCGACCACCCGCTATGCCGACCAGTCCGGCACCTCGGTCAAGCGCGACTTCGTCGAGGCGCCGTCGCAGATGTTCGAGGAATGGGCGCGCCGGCCACAGACGCTGGCGCTGTTCGCCGAGGTCTGCCCCGACTGTCCGCGCCTGTCAGCCGAGCAACTGAAGCAGCTCGAGGCGGCACGAACCTATGGCCGCGGTCTTCGCTACAGCCGTCAGTGGGAATACGCGAGCTACGACATGCGGCTGCACACAGGCCAGCCGAAGCCGGCGCTGCAGACCTGGATCGAGCTGGAGCAGACGATGCCGCTCGGCTATGTCGATGGCACGATCCTCCCGGCTGGCTTCGGCCACCTGATGGGCTATGCCGCCGGCTACTACGGCTATCTGTGGTCCGAGGTGATGGCGCTGGACATGCTGTCGGCTTTTCACGGCGATCTGATGAGCCCCGAAACCGGACGCCGCTACCGGCGGCTGATCCTGTCGCGCGGCGGCGAGGTACCGCCGCAGCAGATGGTCGAGCGCTTTTTGGGTCGCAAGTCATCGCCGGATGCGTTCTTTGCCGAGATCACCGGCACGCGTTGACGGGCGGTTGCCGGGCCGGCGCGTGGCTCAGCCCGGCACCGCCATGCAGCGCTCCCAGCGCGACTGCACGCGCGTCGCGAACCAATCGGTGGTCAGCTTGCGCTGGATCTTCGGGCTCTTCAGCTTAATGGTCGGGATCGAAGCGCGCGGCAGCGGCCGCCCTTTGATCGCGTCGGCCAGCGCGTAGACCCTCTGGGCCAGTCGGCCGGCGCCGAAGTCGGGTCCACTGCCGGACTCCAGCGCGTCGCGAATCGCGCGGTCGTCCATGCCGAGCCGGTCAGCGATTGAGCGCACCGCCACTTCGGTGGCGCCGGGCCGGTTGCGGTCGCCATCGAAGCGTACGAGGTCACCATCGGCCACCAGCGGAATTCCCGTGACGCTGCTGACCGCCTGCTGAAAGGCCGCATTGCGGCTCGCGTATTGGCCGGCGTTGTAGTCGGCGAAACGGTGGATGGGTTGGTCGTACGGCGCCGGGTAGTCCAGCAGATGGGCGATGCCGAAATAGAGCCCGCCGCGACGGCTGAAGACCTCGTCGCGCAGCGAACCTTCGACGACGTAGGGATACGGTTTGCGAGCCAGATGCTGCCTGGCGAAGTCGATCTGCACCTGCATCGGCCCTGCGGTGCGCACCGGGTTGTAGCCGCCGAACAAGCGCTGCCCCAACGGCACCGCAGAGATGAAATCGTCGAAGACATCGCTCAGGTCGCGCTCGGTTTTTGCGGCGTCGATGCGGTCGGCGTAAGTCTTGCCGTTCGGGGAGTCGAGCTTCAGCGCCAGATGCAGCAGGGTCGCCGGCAGACCCAGGCCTTCGGCACGGCGGTCGATCTCGGCCCAGGCAATCCGTGCCATGCCGGGAACTTTAGGGTCGACGACGAAGCCCGATTCTTGCGCGGTGACGGCCAGCACCGCGCACAGGTTCGATTCGTTGGGATCGATCTTCAGTGCAGCCAGCGCCGCCTGAATGTCGGTGGCCCAGCCGGCGCGGTCGGGCACCGAGGCCGGCATGCGTTCGACGATGCGGGCGCGGACTTCGGCCGGGTTCGGCAGCGGCCGCAGCGGCGGTGCATCACTGGCGCAGCCGGCCAGGAGCGCTGCCAACATGGCCAGCAGCGCCGGACCTGTCAGCGAAGACAACGGCGTGCGTGCGGCAACGAACTGCGAATGCGATGGAGCCATGGCAGATTGTGGTCAAACCCGAACGATCGGGGGCGAGTCCCCCCGCCGGGGTCAGTGTCGCAGCGCCTCGCCCGCGGGCCCGCTCTGCATGTGGGCCGCTGGCGTTCGCAGAACGCCGACGAGGCTGGCAGCATCGGGCTGCGTGCGGGCCATCCACTCATCGAAGCGATCGCTCGACGCGGGTCCGCCCTGGGTTAGCATCGGAACATGGCAAATATCCATTTGGCTTCCAACCCGGACTATGCGGGCCATGCGCTGTTGGCGCCCCGATTGGCGGGCCTCTTCAGCCGCTCTGCTGCGATGGGCCTGCTCAGCGACACCGATGTCATCGAGCTCACCGCCGGCAGCGTGCGCGGCCTGCTGGCCGATCTGCAGCACCATGGGCTGGCAAGCGGCGCCAGCATCGCCCTGGCACCGCTGACACGCGACGCGCCTGAAGACTGGGACGTGGCCACCGGGCGACTGCTGGAGTCGCGGTTGGACCAGTTGACCCAGGTGCTCGAAGAATCGCCCAATCCCGCCACCGAATGGGGGGTCATGCGAGACACCTTCGGCGACGAGATGCTGGCGGGCTTGCTCGACATCAGTGCCTCGTCCCTGCGTCGCTACGCCGCCGGCGAGCGTGCCACACCCGACGCCACTGCGGCCCGGTTGCACTGGCTGGCGATGGTCGTCAGCGACCTGGCCGGTGGCTACAACGCCCTCGGCATGCGGCGCTGGTTCGAACGCCCGAGGGCGCAGCTTGAAGGTCTCAGCCCGCATGCGACGCTGGGCCGCGGCTGGCAGCCCGACGACGCTGCGGCGCTGCGCGTGCGGGCGCTGGCCGCCAGCCTGACCGGTGCCCAGCCGCTTGCGGTGTAAGCGCTGAGCGGCCCGGTCATGGCGCTCGCCTTTCGCCATTGCGACCCTCGGTTTCCCTTCCTGTGGCAAACCGCGGCCCAGCCGCCGGCGCGCTGGCATGGTGCCGGTGAGGGCCCGGCAAACTACTTCTGCGACACGCCGAGCGGGGCCTGGGCCGAGTTCCTGCGCCACGAAGGCATCACCGATGCGGCCGATCTGCCCGGTGTGCGGCGCGGCTTGTGGGCGGTGGAGTTGCCCGCCATCGCGGCTGGCGCGGTGGCGCGTCCGGCGCTGCCTGCCGCGGTGCTGTTGGGTGACGAAAGCAGCTATCCCGCGTGCCAGGCTGCCGCGCGCGCGGCGCGAGCCACCGGTCTGGCGTGGTTGACCGCCCCCGGCGCCGCCCTGTTGGCAGGTCAGGCCAGCGGCTGGACGGCGGCACCGGCGCTGGCCCGCGAGGCGGCCGCGCGCGAAGGCCAGGTCTGGGTGCACTTCGGCGCTTGCGGCTTCGTTGGCTGGCCGGCGGTGGAAGCGGGCAGGCCGCCGGTGTCGGTGCTGCCGCTGGTGCGGCCCTTGTAAGCTGCGCCGCCTTGCTCCTGGCCCTTCAACGGGCCCCTGAACCCGAACCATGACCGATCTCTTCGACCCGCCCGCCGCTGCTCCTGCGGCCGACGACAGCCTGCCGCTGGCCAACTACGCCGAGCGCGCTTACCTGGAATACGCGCTCAGCGTGGTCAAGGGCCGCGCGCTGCCCGATGTCTGCGACGGCAACAAGCCGGTGCAGCGCCGCATCCTGTATTCGATGTTCCGCATGGGGCTGGCCTACAGCGGCAACGGTGCCGGGCAGGGCGCCAGACCTGTCAAAAGTGCGCGCGTGGTCGGTGACGTGCTGGGCCGCTATCACCCGCATGGCGACACCGCGGCCTACGACGCGCTGGTGCGGATGGCCCAGGGCTTCAGCCAGCGCTACCCGCTGGTCGACGGCCAGGGCAATTTCGGCAGTCGCGACGGCGACGGCGCGGCTGCGATGCGCTACACCGAAGCCCGCCTGGCGCCGATCGCGCGGCTGATGCTGGACGAGATCGACGAAGGCACGGTCGACTTCCAACCCAACTACGACGGCAGCACCGAAGAGCCGAAGCAGTTGCCCGCACGGCTGCCGTTCGTGTTGTTGAACGGCGCCAGCGGCATCGCGGTCGGCCTGGCGACCGAGATCCCCAGCCACAACCTGCGCGAGGTGGCGGCTGCCGCGGTGGCGTTGCTGAAGAACGAGCAGCTGTCCGACGACGAATTGCATGCGCTGCTGCCGGCACCGGACTTTCCGGGCGGCGGCCAGATCATCAGCACCGAAGCCGAGATCCGCGACGCCTACCGCACGGGCCGCGGCAGCTTGAAGGTGCGGGCCCGTTGGAGCATCGAGGACCTGGCGCGTGGCCAGTGGCAACTGGTGGTCGACGAACTGCCGCCCGGCACCAGCAGCCAGCGGGTGCTGGAAGAGATCGAGGAGCTGACCAACCCGAAGGTGAAGGCCGGCAAGAAGACGCTCAGCGCCGATCAGCTGCAGATGCGCCAGGCCGTGCTTGCGGTGCTGGACGCTGTTCGGGACGAGAGCAGCAAGGACGCGGCGGTGCGGCTGGTGTTCGAGCCGCGCAGCCGCAGCATTTCGCAGCAGGAGCTGATCACGACGCTGCTGGCGCACACCAGTCTGGAGAGCAGCGCGCCGCTGAACCTGACGATGGTCGGGATCGACGGCCGGCCCACGCCCAAGAGCCTGCGCCGCATGCTGGTCGAATGGCTGGAGTTCCGCCAGACGACGGTGCAGCGCCGAACCGATCACCGCCTGGCGCGGGTGCTAGCCCGCATCCATGTGCTGGAAGGTCGGCAGCTGGTGCTGCTGAACATCGACCAGGTGATCCGCATCATCCGCAACGCCGACGAGCCGAGGGCCGAGCTGATGGCGGCCTTCACGCTCAGCGAACGGCAGGCCGACGACATCCTGGACATCCGCCTGCGGCAACTGGCGCGGCTGGAGGCGATCCGGATCGAGCAGGAATTGACCGCGCTGCGCACCGACCAGCAGAAGTTGCAGGACATCCTGGCCAGCAAGACCGCGCTCAGGCGGGTTGTCATCAAGGAAATCGAAGCCGACGCCAAGGCCCACGACGACGAGCGCCGAACCCTGGTGCAGGCCGACAAGCGCGCGGTTGCCGAGGTGCGGCTGGCCGACGAACCGGTGACGGTGGTGGTCAGCGCCAAGGGCTGGGTGCGGGCGCTGAAGGGGCACGAGGTCGATTCGACCACCCTCGCATTCAAGTCGGGAGACGACCTCTATGCCACCTTTGCCTGCCGCAGCATCGACGCGCTGACGGTGCTCGGCAGCAACGGCCGCGCCTACACGGTGGCGGTGTCTGCGTTGCCCAGCGGGCGCGGTGACGGGGTGCCGGTGACGACCTTGATCGACCTGGAATCGGGCACCCGCGTGGCCCATTCGCTGGCTTGCGCCGGGCAGCAGATGCTGCTGCTGGCGACCAGCGCCGGCTATGGCTTGCTGGCCCGCGCAGCCGACCTGCAGGGGCGCAACCGCGGCGGCAAGGCTTTCCTGACGCTGGATGGCGGCACCGAGCTGCTGCCGCCCGTGTGGGTGCAGCCGTCGCACACCCAGGTGGCGGCGCTGGCGGCCGATGCGCGCCTGCTGGTATTCGGTCTCGACGAATTGAAGCACCAGCCCGGCGGGGGGCGTGGGTTGACGCTGATGGATGTCGATGCCAAGACCCCGCTGGTTTCGGTGGCCACGCTGGCCGGCAGCGTGCGCGTGCTGGGCAGCGGGCGCGGCGGCAAGTTGAAGGAGGAACTGCTGCGACCGGCAGCGCTGGCCGAGCACATCGGCCGCCGTGCGCGCAAGGGTCGCAAGGTGAGTGGACTGCAGAGGGTGCTGCAGGTGGTGGCAGGCTGAAAGTGCTGCGTCAGCGTCATGTAACGAGTTGTTGCAGATTGTTGCGTTCGGCGTGAGTTCCGGCACGCGGCCCTGGCTGCGGGTGCATGCGGAGTGTCGATTCCTGACGCGCGCCACGAAGAGCGGCGCCGCACACTTTCGTCAGTCCCCTATTCCCTCATTCCCCGATTTCCCCGGGTCCCGATCCCCCATTCACCTTCACGGCGACGGCCTTTGCGGCAGTCGAACACACACCATGAAAACGAACGCACTCCGTCTGATCGCTGCTGCCGCGCTGGCCACTTGCGCGCTCGGTGCACAGGCCGCCAACGTGACATTGACCGACTGGGCCTTCGGCCAGGGCAATGCGGTTCAGGCCACAGGCTACAACGGGCTGGCGGGGGCCTTCAAAGGCTCGCTGGCCGGCGCCGGCAGCTTCGACACCGCGTCGTTCCTGACCTACTGCGTCGAGCTGGAGGAGCACTTCTCTTTCGGCGCCAGCGCAATGGCCGGCTACACCGTGGTCGACGGTGCCAGCTACTTCTCAAGTCGTCGCGGTGACGCGGGCATTGCCGACCGCATCGGCGCATTGATGACCTACGCGGCGGGTCTGGCGGCGCCGATCAGCGACTCGTACGGCTCGACTTCGTTGCAGCTGGCGATCTGGAACATGGTCTACGACAGCGACTACTCCGTCACCAGCGCCGGCCACTTCAACGACAGCAGCAGCAGCCGGATGATGGCCAACAGCCTGCTGGCCGGCGCGCAGGGCGTCAACCAGATCGGTTTCGATGTCTATGCGCTCGAGAAAGCCGGCTCGCAGGACTTCCTGCTGCTGAAGGCCCGCGCCCCCAATGACGGCACCGTGCCCGAGCCTGGTGGCATCGCACTGGCCGGCGCGGCGTTGGGTCTGCTGTGGGGAACGACCCGGCGCAAGCGCGTGCCGGTTGTTGCCTGATCGGCTGCCAGACGCCGGCGCCGCACCCCTGCGGCGTTGTTCAGCGCCGGCGCCGCAACAGGGGCATCGCCAGCAGCAACAGCAACACGAACAGCGCCAGGCTCCAGAATTCGTAGGGCACGCCGACCAGCCGCGTGGCGGCGTCGGCGCAGCTGGCATAGGCCGCAAACACCTGCGGCAGCAAGTTGTCCAGCCCCAGCCCGCCGACGATTCGGTCGGCCAGCGTCAGGTTGCACGACTGGCTGGACGCGGCCACGAAGTGCTGCCACAAGGCCGCCGCCACCCCGCACAACGCCAGCGCGCCCATCAACAGCCCGCTGAACCACTGGGCGGGCCGGGCGCGCACCAACAGCGCCGGCAACGCGGCCAACGCGATGGCGACGAAGATCACCCGCTGCAGCACGCACCACGCGCAAGGCTGCATGTCCAGCATGTGCTGGGTGTACAGCGCCGCGCCGACTGCGCCCAGCGCGATCACGACTGCCAGCGCCGGCAAGATGCGGCCGGGCAGGGTGGGGCGCAGGGTCAGGGTCGACATCTGAGAATCCCGGGCGCTCGCCGCCACGCTGCCAACACCTGCCTCACGCCAACTCGGCAATCAACTCGATCTCGACGCAGGCGCCCATCGGCAGTTGCGCCACCCCGAAGGCACTGCGGGCATGGGCGCCGACTTCGTTGCCGAACACCTCCACCAACAGTTCGCTGCAGCCGTTGGTCACCAGATGCTGCTCGGTGTAGTCGGGGCTGCTGTTGACCAGGCTCAGCACCTTGACGATGCGCTTGACCCGTTGCAGGTCGCCGCCGGCGGCAGCCTGCAAAGTGCCCAACAGATCGATGGAAATGGCGCGCGCCGCGGGCTTGGCTTCGTCGGTGGTCATGGTCTTGCCCAACTGGCCGACCCAGGCCTTGCCGTCCTTCTTGGCGATGTGGCCCGAGATGAACACGAGCTTGCCGCTCTGCACGAATGGCACATAGGCGGCGGCCGGAACCGACACCGCAGGCAGCGTGATCGAGAGGGACTTGAGGCGGTCTGCGATGGTCATCTGGGCATGGCGCCGGAGCGCATTTCGGGGGTCGCGGCATCCTACACTCGTGCATGCGAACGCCTGCCGAGCGGTCTGCCGGGCGGTCTTCTGATCGACTCGCGATGCGGCCATCGGAGCCGCCGCTGCAGACGGGCATCGGGCATCCAGCCGATGGACCCGGGCCGGCGCTCAACGCTGCCACCATGGCGCTGGCCTGGCTTGCGGGTGTGGGCTTGCAGCTGCAGCAGACCGCGTTGTTGCAGTGGCCGGCTGCAGTGGCGCTGCTGCTGCTCGGCTGCGCTGTCTCAGCGGCCTGCGGCTGGCGTTCGCGGCGGCGGCTGGAGCCCCCGCGCTTGCACACGCAAGCCTGCACGCCGCAACCGGACCGGCGAGCCGGTCCCGCATCGCGACCCCCTGTCTCGCTCTGGATGCCGACGCTGATGTTGGCGCTGGCCAGTGCCGCGGTCGGCTTTGCGAGCACCGACCTGCGCGCCGCTTGGCGCCTGCAGCAGACCCTGCCCGCCGCGCTGGAAGGTGAAGACCTGTGGGTGACCGGCACGGTGGCCGACCTGCCGCGCGCCGGTGCCGGCGGCCTGCGTTTCGAGTTCGACACCGAACTCGCCACTCGCGGCGATGCCCCGGTGGCGTTGCCATCGCGGTTGTCGCTGGGCTGGTATGGCGATCCGGCCGACGACCCCGCGTTCGGCGGGTCCGAACCCGTGCTGCGCGCGGGCCAGCGCTGGCGCCTGCCACTGCGGCTGCGCCAGCCGCATGGCAGCCTGAACCCGCATGGCTTCGACCACGAACTGCAGCTGTTCGAACGCGGCATCGGCGCGGTCGGCACGGTGCGGATGCGTCCCGATGCATTGCCGCAACTGCTGCAGGAAGGCGTTGCCCACCCGCTGGCGCGGCTGCGCGAGGCCCTTCGCGACGGCATCCGTGCGCGCATCGCCGACCCGGCCGCTGCGGGTGTGGTGGCGGCGCTGGCGATCGGCGACCAGGCATCGATCGACCGTGCGGGCTGGGACGTGTTTCGCACCACCGGCGTGTCGCATCTGGTGTCGATTTCTGGTTTGCACGTGACCATGGTGGCGTGGCTCGTGGGGGCCTTGGCGCTGCAGGCCTGGCGCCTGAGCCCGGCGCTGATGCTGCGGCTGCCGGCGCCGCAGGCGGCACGCATCGCGGGCTTGCTGGCCGCGCTCGGCTATGCCGCGCTGGCCGGCTTCGGCGTGCCCGCGCAACGCACGGTGGGCATGATCGCCACCGTCGTGCTGCTGCGCGCAGCCGGCTTGCGTTGGCCGTTGCTGGCGGTGCTGCTGGCGGCCGCGCTGGTGGTGACGTGGATCGACCCGTGGGCGCTGCTGCAGCCCGGCTTCTGGCTCTCGTTCGGCGCCGTGGCGCTGTTGCTGGCCTCTGAGCCGGCGCAGGTTGCGAGCGGCAACGCGCTGCGTCCGACGGCCGAAAGCTGGTTGCGCCGCTGCGGCCATGCACTGCGGGCCGGCCTGCGCACGCAAGCGGTTGCCACGGTGGGGCTGGCACCGCTGACACTGGTGTTCTTTCAGCAGATCTCGGTGGTGGGCTTTGCGGCCAACATCGTCGCGATTCCGCTGGTCACGCTGCTGATCACACCGCTGGCGCTGGCCGGCGTGTTGCTGCCCCTGCTGTGGCCGTTGGCGGGCTGGCTGGTGCAGGGGCTGCTGGCGCTGTTGCAGTTGCTGGCCGCCTGGCCGGCTGCGCTGTGGACAGCAGCAGTGGCGCCACCCTGGGCGATGGCGGCGGGATTGCTGGGCGGGCTGCTGGCGATCGCACCGCTGCCGTGGCGCCTGCGGCTGCTGGCCTTGCCGCTGATGCTGCCGTTGCTGCTGCCACCGGTGGCGCGTCCGCCGCAGGGCGCGTTCGAGCTGGTGGCCGCCGACATCGGGCAAGGCACGGCGGTGCTGGTGCGCACCCAGCGGCATCTGCTGCTGTTCGACACCGGCCCCGCTTATTCGGCCGATGCGGATGCCGGCGGCCGCGTGTTGCTGCCGCTGCTGCGAGCGCGCGGCGAGCCGCGAATCGATCTCCTGATGCTGAGCCACCGCGACGCCGACCATGTGGGGGGTGCCCCGGCGGTGCTGGCGGGCATTCGCGTCGACGCCATCTCGAGTTCGCTGATCGACAACCACCCGTTGCTCTCGGCGCCGCCAGCCAGCGCAGCGCGTCCGCCACCGCCGCACCGGCGCTGTCTGGCCGGCCAGCAATGGGAATGGGACGGCGTGCGCTTCCAGGTGCTGCAGCCAGGCCCGTGGGCCTATGCCGACGCGACACTGAAACCCAACGCGATGTCGTGCGTGCTGCAGGTACAGGGCGCTTCGCACAGCGCCCTCTTGACCGGTGACATCGAAGCGCGTCAGGAAGCAGCGCTGGTATCGACCCTGGGCGATTCGCTCCGAAGCCAGGTGCTGCTGGTGCCACACCACGGCAGCCGCACATCGTCGACAGCCGACTTCATCAACACGGTTCGGCCGCGGGTGGCGGTGGTGCAAGCGGCCTACCGCAGCCGCTTCGGGCACCCGGCGCCGGATGTGGTGGCGCGCTATGCGGTGCGCGGGATCGAATTGGTGCGCAGCGACCGCTGCGGCGCATGGACGCTGGCGGGCGATGGCACGGCCAATTGCGAGCGCGACACCGCGCGCCGATATTGGCATTACACGAACGTACCGCCCCCCACCGGCAGGCCGTCACAGTGATCTCTGTCCGCAGCGCAACACCAACCGGAGCCGGAGAAGCGCCTCGACGACTACAACATGGGGGCACAACGTGATGTTCTGGCGGACTGACGGCCTGCGAGCGCCGGGATCCCGGCGGCATGCACCCGAGCGAGACAACCGGCATCGGCGCCGCGCCGCTGTGGATCGAAGGCGCTGAAGCCATCGTCAGGCAGCGCCCCGACCGCGGGTTGGCACCGCTCCATCACCGGCGCAGCGCCTACGCCCCCCGCAAGACCGAGCCGCGCTGGGTGGGCTGGCATCATCCCCACTCTGTTCGTCGTCTCTGGGTCCGAAGCTTGCATGACCCGACGGGCCGCATCGACCGCCAGTCTGAGGAGCCGCCCCTTGTCCATCCATGTCGCGCTGAATCACGTCACGCATTACCGCTACGACCGCCCCGTTTCGCTCGGGCCGCAGATCGTGCGCCTGCGCCCTGCGCCGCATTGCCGCACGCCGATCCTGTCCTATTCGTTGCGCGTCGAGCCGGCCGACCACTTCATCAACTGGCAGCAGGACCCGTTTGCCAACCATCTGGCGCGCCTGGTGTTTCCGAAGCCCACGCGCAGCTTCAAGGTCACGGTCGACCTGGTCGCCGACATGGCGGTCTACAACCCCTTCGACTTCTTTCTCGAGCCCGAGGCCGAGGCCTTTCCTTTCGACTACCAGCCCGAACTCAAGCACGACCTGGCGCCATATCTGGTCACTGGTGAGCTGACCCCGCGCTTCAGTACCTTCGTCGATTCGATCGACCGCACCGAGATGCGCACGATCGACTTCCTGGTCGGCATCAACCAGCGACTGCAAGGCGACATCGCCTACCTGATCCGGATGGAGCCCGGGGTGCAGACCCCCGAAGTCACGCTCGCCAACGGCTCGGGCAGCTGCCGCGACACCGGCTGGCTGATGGTGCAGGCGTTGCGCCACATGGGGCTCGCGGCGCGCTTCGTCTCGGGCTATCTGATTCAGCTCAAACCCGATGTGAAGTCGCTCGACGGTCCGTCGGGCACCGAGGTCGACTTCACCGACCTGCATGCCTGGTGCGAGGTCTACCTGCCGGGCGCCGGATGGATCGGGCTGGACGCTACCTCCGGCCTGTTGGCCGGCGAAGGCCATATTCCCGTGGCCTGCACGCCACAGCCCTCGGGTGCAGCCCC
>JBDSMV010000126.1:0-6970 GCA_039915715.1 Rubrivivax sp.
CCCCCTTGCCAGTTCCGCAATCGCGGCCGTCGTCATAGACAACCCATCTGCCATCCAGAACGGAGCAAACCCCGTGATACGCCATCTCAAACGCGGCCAGAGTGCCGCTTCACACGCCGAGGCCGACGCCAAGGTGCGCGCCACGGTCGAGTCGATCCTGAAGGCCGTCGAAACCGAAGGCGACGTTGCGGTGCATCGCTATTCGCGTCAGTTCGATCAATGGGACCCGGCCGACTTCACGCTGTCGCAAGCCGAGATCGAATCTGCGATGCGGCAGCTGTCGGGTCGGGAGCTTGAAGACATCCGCTTCGCGCAGGATCAGGTGCGCAACTTCGCGCGCATCCAGCGCGCCAGCATGCAGGACGTGGAAGTCGAGACCCGCCCCGGGGTGGTGCTCGGCCACAAGCACATCCCGGTCAACGCGGTGGGCTGTTATGTGCCCGGGGGCAAGTACCCGCTGATCGCCTCGGCCCACATGAGTGTGCTGACCGCCAAGGTGGCTGGCGTGCCCCGCATCGTGGCCACCGCCCCGCCCTACCAGGGCGCGCCCCATCCGGCCATCGTGACGGCCATGCACCTGGCAGGTGCCGACCGCATCCTGGTGCTGGGGGGCGTGCAGGCGGTGGCGGCCATGGCCATCGGCACTGCCAGCATCGAGGCGGTGGACATGCTGGTCGGACCGGGCAACATGTATGTGGCCGAAGCCAAGCGCCAGCTCTACGGCCGCGTCGGGATCGACTTGTTCGCCGGCCCGACCGAGACCTTGCTGATCGCTGACGACAGCGTCGACGCCGAAATGTGCGCGGTCGACCTGCTCGGCCAGGCTGAGCACGGCCCGACAAGCCCCGCTGTGTTGTTGACCACCAGCGAAGCGCTGGCGCGCGCGACCCTGGCCGAGGTCGAGCAACAACTGACGCGGCTGCCCACGGCCGGTATCGCAGGCGAAAGCTGGGCCGCACACGGCGAAGTGATCGTGTGTGACAGCGACGAGGAGATGCTGGCCGAAGCCGACCGCATCGCCAGCGAGCATGTGCAGGTGCTGACGCGCGACCCGGACTGGTTTCTGGCGCGCATGACCAACTACGGCGCGTTGTTTCTGGGGCCCCGCACCAACGTCAGCTTCGGCGACAAGGTCATCGGCACCAACCACACGCTGCCCACCAACCGCAACGCGCGCTACACCGGCGGCTTGTGGGTCGGCAAGTTCTTGAAGACCTGCACCTTCCAGCGGGTCACGACCGACGCCGCGTCGGCCGAGATCGGCGCTTACTGCTCGCGCCTGTGCCACATGGAGAACTTTGCCGGCCACGGCGAGCAAGCCAACCTGCGCGTGCGCCGCTATGGCGGCCGGCCCGATCTGCCTTGGTATGAGCCCGTGCCTGCCTGAGCGCTTCGCCCATTCCATACCGAGTACCCAGCACGCCAATTGCGATGCAACTGCCCCGCACGCCCACTTTCAGGCTTGACGGCCGGCGTGCGCTGGTCACCGGGGGCAGCCGCGGTCTTGGCCTTGCCAGCGCTTGCGCGTTGGCGGAAGCTGGCGCCGAGGTTTGGGTCGCTGCGCGGAATGCCGACGGGTGCGCGGCTGTCGTCGAAGCTTTGCGCCAGCGCGGCGACGACGCCCGGGCCTTGCCACTGGACGTGACCGACGCCGCCGCGGTACGCGCAGCAGTCGCCTCGCATGGGCCTTTCCACGTGCTCGTGCACAGCGCGGGCGGCAACCGCCCCAAGCCGGCATTGGAGGCCAGCGATGACGACATGCGGGCGCTGCTGGCGCTGAACGTCGAGTCGGCCTTCGTCACCGCCACGGCGGTTGCCGCGGGGCTGAAGTCGGCTGCCTTGTCGGGCTCGATCGTTTTGGTCTCTTCGCAGATGGGCCATGTGGGGGCGGTCCGGCGCAGCCTCTACTGCGCCACCAAGCACGCCATTGAAGGCTTGCGCCGCGCATTGGCATGGGAATGGGGCCCCGACGGCATTCGCGTCAACACGCTGTGCCCCACCTTCATCGAGACGCCGATGACGCATGACTGGCTCTCCCAGCCGGCGTTTCGCGACGAGGTGTTGGGCAAAATTGCGCTGGGCCGCGTTGGCGAAGTCGAGGATGTCATGGGCGCTGTTGTATTTCTGGCCAGCGACGCGTCTGCCCTGGTCACCGGCTCGGCGCTGATGGTGGACGGCGGATGGACCGCGATCTGATGGGCACGTCGAACACCAAGCCTGTCACCTCGATCGATGTGGCCCGCTTGGCCGCGGTGTCTCAGTCGGCTGTCAGCCGCAGCTTCACGCCAGGGGCCAGCGTCAGCGAAGCCACCCGGGCCAAGGTGATGGAGGCCGCTCGCATGCTGGGCTATCGGCCCAACGCCATCGCGCGCACGCTGTCCACGCGATCCAGCCGCATGATCGCCGTCGTGCTCAACCAGTTGCAGAACCAGTTCTACCCGTTGGTGCTGGAAAAGTTGTCGCAGCGTTTGCAGAAGGAGGGCTACCACGTGCTGCTGTTCATCAGCGACAACGAGGACTCCGACGAATTGCTGCTGGAACTGATGCGATACCAGGTCGACGGCATCGTCATGGCCTCGACCATGCTCAGCTCACGCCTGGCGCAGGAAATCGCACAGGCACGGATTCCGGTCGTGATGTTCAACCGCGTCAGCCGCGTCGGCAGCGCCGGCAGCATCAGCACGGTCAGCAGCGACAACCACGGCGGCGCACGTGCCGTCGCGCATTTCCTCGCCGACGGCGGGCACCGCCGCGTGGCCTTTCTGGCCGGCGCCGAGAACTCCTCCACCAACCTGGATCGCGAACGCGGTCTGCTGGACGGACTGGCTGAACGCGGTCTGCGATTGGCCGCCCGCGCGCTCGGCGACTATGCATTCGACCGCGCCGTGAAGGCGACGCTGTCCCTGTTTCGGCACGACCTGTCCGGGCAAGGGCCCGACGCACTGTTTGTCGCCAGCGACCACATGGCCTTCGCCGCCATCGACACCCTGCGCGGCGCTCTGAGTCTGAGGGTGCCAGAAGACGTCAGCGTCATCGGCTTCGACAATGTGCCCCAGGCCAACTGGGGAGCGTACCGACTGACCACCGTGGCGCAGGACGCCTCCGCCATGATCGAGGCCACCGTGCGCACCCTGCTGTCGCAACTCGAAGCGAATGCGGTGACCAGCGAGGAGGTGGTTGTGCCGACCCGACTCGTCATTCGCGATTCCGCGCGCCGCCCCTGAACCGTCACCGACCCTACCCATGTTGATCACGCCCGCTGAACTCAGACGCCGCCACATCCGGCGCAGCCAGTACGTGTCTTGCGACGATGCCTTCATCGACGTGCGCCTGCCCGGCAGCACGCCCAAGGAGAACTACTCGATCATCGGCCCCGGCGTCACCCAGAACGCCAGCCAGGTCATCAATCTGCGCGAGCCGCATGGCTTCAACATCGGCGCGGCAGGCATGGCGCCAGGCATCACCAACAACCTGCACCTGCATTTCACTGCGGAGGTGTTCATCGTGTGCGAGGGGAGCTTCACCCTGCGTTGGGGCGCGTCGGGCGACGAGGGCGAAGCGCGGCTCGAAGAAGGCGACGTGGTGTGCATGCCTCCGTGGATGTTCCGGGGCTTTTCAAACGCCGGCAGCCGACACGGATTCCTGATGACGGTGCTCGGCGGCGATGACACGGGGGGCATCATCTGGAGCCCGGATGTCATGCACCGCGCGCGCGCCACCGGCTTGTGGCTGGGCAAGGACAACCAGATGATCGACGTGGCGGCAGGCAGCCCACCGCCGTCCGAGGACCGGTTGTTGCCGCTGATGCCGCCTGCCGAAGTCGAGGCGCTGCGGCGCTGGAGCTCGGCCGGGTTGATGGCCCGCGCGGTGAAGCCGGCGCAGCGCGACTTCCGCACCGCCACCCTGGATGCGGTGCTGCCCGGCCACGGCTGGATGATCGCCCCGGTCATCGGCTTCGGCATCAGCCAGCACCGGGACCACCGCCCGGCGGTCAGCGACCCGCAAGGTTTCTCGGTCGAGTGGGTGCAGGTGCCACCGGGACAGTGCAGTGCGGCCTTCACGCTGGACGAAGTGGCCGTACTCGTGCACGCGCAGGGGCCTTTGAGCGTGGCGTTCAACGACGGCGATGCCCTGGTGAACACCCGGCTGGGCGCGTGGGACACCTTGTCGCTGCCCTCCGGCACGCTGCGCCGGTTCATCAACACCGGCACGGAGTCGGCATCCGCGCTGTTGATCGTGAACGGCGACGCACCCAAGCGCCCGGGCTTCGATCCCACTGTGCACGCACGGGCCGCTGCAATGGACATGGCGTTGGACGCCGGCGGCCACCTGGCGCGCAAGAGTCTGCTGCCGCCCCGGATGGGGGAATAGGGCACCGCAGAACGAGGCCCGTGCAGCGCCCATGCCGCCGCTGATCGCCCTGCCAGGCACGCTGCTCGATGCTCGCAGCCTGGCGCCTGCGCTGCAGGCCCTGGCGCTGCGGTCACGGACCGTGTTGCTGGGTGAAGCCGAGACCCTGGACGGTGAAGTGCAGCGGCTGGCCGCGCTGGCCAACGAACCCGCGATCTGGCTCGGCCACTCCCTGGGCGGCATCGTCGCGTTGCATCTGGCTGCGAGCCACCCCGGTCTGATCGCGGGGCTGGTGCTGCTGGCCGCCAATGCGCGCGCCAGCCCGGCTGGCGGCGCCGACCGTCGCCAGGCTCAATGGCAGTTGGCACAGACGCAAGGGCTGAAAGCCCTGGCCGCTGCCAAATTGGCGCCGGGATATGACCTGGCACCCGACGACCCGCTGCACACGGCGCTGGCCGAGCAAGCCCAGTCTGTCGGCCTGCGGCGCTTCGAGCGGCAATTGCGCTATGCCGACCGAAGGCCTGGACTGTTGTCGCCCAGGAAATCGCTGCACTGCCCATTGCTGGCCCTGTCGGGCGCGAAGGACCTGTTGTGCCCTCCGCTGCAAAGCGATGAAATCGCCGGCTTGTCGATGGCGTCCCGGCATGTCAGCTTGCCCGCAGGCGGCCACCTGTTTCCGATGCAGCAGCCGATTTGGGTGGCCACTCACATCCAAAATTTCCTGGATCAGTTCTTCTTGGCCCGATCGGCATGATCGCGGACGGTCTCAAGCCGACATCTTGGCGCGCCCAGCGGCCGAATCAACCGTGGTGCGCCGCCGCTGAAAGCGGTGAGCCCACGCAGTCAAGCGGCGCCTCGGATGGATGCGCTGTCCCCCCTGGCGATGGGACCATCCAGGCGGCGGCAGCCGCCGTTCGCAGCACCCTGCCCGCTGACGGTTGCTACGATGATCGGGGCACCAACGACCAGCAGCAACGTCACTGGCCGCGTGGCGGCGCATGTTGATCGACATGCCATTTCGGCTTCCATGCGACTTGGCAACTCGCCGGATACGGCACCAGGAACAAGCCCCAACTCACCGCGATGGCAACCACCGACACCCACAACACCGACCTCGCGCGCGCTGAAATTCTCTGGAAGGCAGCCGACGCGCTGCGCGGGCAGATCGATGCCGCCGAGTACAAGCACGTCATCCTGGGGCTGCTCTTCCTGAAGTACATCTCCGACTCCTTCAACGCCCGCCGCGACGAACTCAAAACCGAGCTGGCCGCCGACGGCACTGCCGGCGCGCACGTCGAAAGCCTGCTGGAAAGCCGTGACGAGTACACCGCCGAACGGGTGTTCTGGGTGCCGCCCGAAGCGCGCTGGAACAACCTTCAGAACCAGGGCGCTCGCCCCGACATCGCCACACTGATCGACGACGCCATCCTTGCCGTCGAACGCGACAACCCCAACCTCAAGGGCAAGCTGCCACGCGACACCCAGCCAGGCCGAACTGGATTGAACTCGCTGGGCGTTTCGAGGGGTGCCAGCTCACGGTGCAACCGGGCGGCACGATGGCCTCGGCGGCGCATGAGCGAGGCGCGCGCGAACATCTGACGCTGCAGAGCGCGACAACTCGAGGTGAGCGCCCGGGCCCAGACCAAGCGCCTGCGCCTGGGCGAGATGGCATGCCTGGCTGGTGGTGGTGCACAGCGCGAATCTGGCGCAAAAATTTCCCAAACGGAACGAGTGATGCGCCGTCGCGCCGCTGCCAGCGTGGTTATCCTGCCGTCACACGCCGCAATGAAGCCCAACGACACCCCGATGCGCGCGCTGTCTGCCAACCCGGCGGCGCGCCTCGTTGACTCGATCGACCTGCCGATCGGGCGCTGGGCGCGTGACGGCGACCAGGCTCGGCTGCTCTTCTGCAACGCTCCCTACTCGCGCTGGGCCGGCAGGCCCAGCGAGCAACTCGTGGGCTCCACGTTGGCCGAGCTTTACGGCCCCGAAGCATGGGCCGCGGCGCGCGAGGCCTTCGGCGCCGCCTTCGCTGGCCAAACCGTGAGCTACGAGCGGCGCCTCACGCACCAAGCCGCGAGCGCGCGCTGGACGCGCGTGCAGGTTTTCCCGGACCGTGACGGGGATGGCGCCGTGGAGGCGGTTTACACGATCGCTTTCGACATACACCGCGACGTGGTCGAGCGCGAAGAACTACGGGCCGCGCGCCAGCGCCTGGACCGCTTCACCGAACATATCCCTTACCCGCTCACGTACGTCGATCGAGAGTACCGCATCCGCTTCGTCAACCTGGCCTACCAGCAGGCGGTGCAGACAAGCGCGGCCGAGCTCATCGGGCTGCCGATCGGCGAGGTGCGCGGCCCGGCGCGATGGGCCCAGCACAAGCCTTATTTCGACCGCGCGTTGGCCGGCGAGGCAGTTCAATACACGCGCCTTGTGCAGAACCTGCCGCAGGGCGCGCGTTGGATGCGCACCAGCTATGTACCTGACCTTGGTGACGACGGCTCAGTGGTCGGCGCCTACACCGTGACGATCGATGTTCATGACCTCACCGAGGCGCAACAGCGCTTGGCGCGCAGCGTCGAGCGCGACGACCTCACCGACGCCTTCAGTCGCCGCA
>JBDSMV010000176.1:0-4065 GCA_039915715.1 Rubrivivax sp.
AGGGGGCAACGGGCAGCGTGCCCACCTGACGACGAGCACAGCAAGGAGACCGCAGATGGATCCGCACGAGAACTACGACAGCTTCTACCGCCGCTCGATCGACGACCGCGACGCCTTCTGGGCCGAACAGGCGCGCCTGATCGATTGGCACACCCCACCCACGCAGATTTGCGACGCCAGCCGGCCGCCGTTCGCCGACTGGTTCGTCGGTGGCACCACCAACCTGTGCCACAACGCTGTCGACCGTCACCTCGCAGCCCGTGCCGACCAGCCAGCGCTGATCCATGTGTCCACCGAAACCGATCCCGTGACAGAGACCGTCTACACCTTCGAGCAACTGCACCGCGAGGTGCAGACGATGGCAGCGACGTTGATCGAACTCGGCGTCAAGGACGGCGACCGGGTGCTGATTTACATGCCGATGATCCCCGAGGCGGTGTTCGCGATGCTGGCGTGCGTGCGCATCGGTGCACTGCATTCGGTGGTCTTCGGCGGCTTCGCCAGCAGCAGCCTTGCGAGCCGTATCGACGACGCCGAGCCGGTGCTGGTGGTCAGCGCCGACGCCGGCAGCCGCGGCGGCAAGCGCGTGCCTTACAAACCCTTATTGGACGCAGCCATCAAGCTGGCAACGCACAAGCCCGCCAAGGTGTTGATAGTCGACCGCGGCCTGGCGCCGTGCCAGATGACCGACGGCCGCGACGAAGACTGGGCCACGCTGCAGCAGCGCCACCGCAACGCGGTCGTGCCCTGCGTGTGGCTGGCATCGGCACACCCCAGCTACACCCTCTACACCAGCGGCACCACCGGCACCCCGAAGGGCGTGCAACGCGACACCGGCGGCTATGCGGTGGCGCTGGCAGCCAGCATGCGCCACATCTTCGGCGCCGACCCGAGCCCCGATGCGCGCGAAACCTACTTCAGCACCAGCGACATCGGCTGGGTGGTGGGCCACAGCTACATCGTCTACGGGCCGTTGATCGCCGGTATGGGCACGGTCCTGTACGAAGGCCTGCCGACGCGGCCCGACGCAGCGATCTGGTGGAAGCTGGTCGAGAAGTACAAGGTCGACATGATGTTCAGCGCCCCCACAGCGGTGCGGGTGCTGAAGAAGCAGGACCCCGGGGCGCTGTCACGCCACGACCTGTCGAGCCTGAAGGCACTGTTCCTGGCCGGGGAACCGCTGGACGAGCCGACCGCACGCTGGATCAGTGACGCACTCGGCAAGCCCATCATCGACAACTACTGGCAGACCGAAACCGGCTGGCCGATCCTGGGACTGTGCAATGCGATCGAGCCCCAGCCGAGCAAGCTGGGCTCACCCGGCAAGCCGGTTTACGGCTTCGATGTGCGCCTGGTGGACGAGAACACCGGCGAGGAGCTGACCGGCGTGGGAGAGAAGGGTGTGGTGGTGATCGAATACCCGCTGCCGCCGGGCTGCATGCAGACCGTGTGGCGCGACGATGAGCGCTTCAAGCGCACCTATTGGGACAGCGTGCCGGGACGCAGCGTCTACAACACCTTCGATTGGGGCATCCGGGATGCCGAGGGCTACTACACCATCCTCGGCCGCAGCGACGATGTCATCAATGTCGCCGGCCACCGCCTGGGCACGCGCGAGATCGAAGAGGCCATCGCCAGCCACCCGCAAGCCGCCGAGGTGGCGGTGGTGGGCGTGGCCGACGCGCTCAAGGGCCAGGTGGCGATGGCCTTCGTGGTGCTGAAAAACGCCGCCGCGGCCGACACGCCGGAAGATGCGATGAAGCTCGAAGGCGAGATGATGAAAGCGGTGGCCGACCAGTTGGGTGCGGTGGCCCGGCCGCAACGGGTGCGTTTCGTCAGCGCCCTTCCGAAGACCCGTTCGGGCAAGTTGCTTCGACGCGCCATCCAGGCCGTGTGCGAAGGCCGCGATCCGGGTGACTTGACGACCATCGAGGACCCCACCGCGTTGCAACAGGTGCGGGCTTCGGTCGAAGCCGGATCGGCCTGAGTTCCGGGCACTGGGCGCCGGGACCCGCGTTCAGCGAGGTGCGCCGCGGGCGCGGTCGCCGCGCGCAAAGTCAGCGCCGCGGTCGCACATCGGGTCGCCCCCGTAACCGGCACTGGTGACAGTGCCGCTGTCGGCCACCGACGCCTGGAACCAGATGCAGTCGTTGTTCGGATAGCGCCACGACCAGACTTGACCCCCCGCCAGACCACCGGCACGACGTTCTCCCGGCGTGCCGATCATGCGCAGCAGATCATCCGACTTCAGCCCGACCACCTGCTGCACCTCCATGAAGCGGGCTTCGTTGAGCACCTGCCGCGATCCCAGCACGCGGCCGCTGGCATCCAGGTCGATCATCCAGGTGGTGCGACCGAAGGGGCCGGTGGCGTATTCGAGCCGCTCGGTGGCGCCGGACGGTGGCGTGCCCGGTTCACCAGACAGGCCCGGTGCGGCTCGGCCATTCAGGTCATAGCTCGCTGTCGGTTTGCCCCAGGTCTGCAGCACCTGCTCGCGGTTCTCACCAACGGCCGGTGGTTTGTGGGCGCAGGCAGCGAGCAGCAGCACCAGCGCCGCGACCGCGGCAGCCTGGAATCGGGTCATCGAGGAAATCGGAGTGTTCATCGTCTGATTCTTGCAAGCTGCCATCGACCCTGCCGGCGCTTCGGTCAAGACCAGCGCCGCAAGTGTGCCGTCAGAGCACGTCGCTCGCAAAATCGGCCAGCCGGGACCGCTCGCCACGCGCCAGGGTGATGTGTCCGCCATGTGGCCAGCCCTTGAAGCGATCGACGGCATAGGTCAGTCCGCTGCTGCCCTCGGTGAGATAGGGCGTGTCGATCTGCGCCAGGTTACCGAGGCAGACGATCTTGGTCCCAGGCCCGGCGCGCGTGATCAGGGTCTTCATCTGCTTCGGGGTCAGGTTCTGAGCTTCGTCGATCAGCACGAACTTGTTGAGGAAGGTACGCCCGCGCATGAAGTTCAGGCTCTTGATCTTGATCTTGCTGCGCACCAGGTCGTTGGTGGCGGCACGGCCCCATTCACCCGCGCTGCTGTCGGTGCGCGCCAGCACTTCCAGGTTGTCGTCGAGCGCGCCCATCCACGGGCCCATCTTCTCCTCTTCATTGCCGGGCAGAAAGCCGATGTCGTCACCCACCGGAACCGTCACGCGGGTGACGATGATCTCGCTGTAGCGGCGCTCGTCCAGCACCTGCGCCAGCGCCGCGGCCAGGGTCAGCAGCGTCTTGCCGGTGCCAGCGGTGCCGGTCAGCGTGATGAAGTCGCACTCCGGGTCCATCAGCAGGTTGAGCGCGAAGTTCTGCTCGCGGTTGCGTGCGGTAACGCCCCACACCGCATGTTTGGCCGAGGTGTAGTCACGCGCGGTCTTCAGCACGGCGGACTTGCCGGTGATCTCGGTCACTCTCGCATACAACGCCGCGGCGCCGGGCACTTCCAGGTAGACGAACTGATTGATCAGCAACGCCGGCACCAACGGGCCGCTGATGCGGTAGTAGGTGGCGCCGCCCTGCTGCCAGCTTTCCATGGTCTTGCCATGGCGCTCCCAGAAGTCGGCCGGCAACGGCAGCACGCCGGTGTAGAGCAGGTCGCCATCGTCCAACGTCTTGTCGTTGAAGTAGTCCTCGGCTGGCAGACCCAGTGCACGCGCCTTGATGCGCATGTTGATGTCCTTGGACACAAGGACCACTTCGCGCCCGCGGTGGGCTTCGCGAAGCGCCTTCACCACCCCCAGGATCTGGTTGTCGGCTTTGCCCTGCGGCAGGCCGGCCGGCAGTTTCACGTCCAGCAGAGTGGTCTGGAAGAAGAGCTTGCCGCCCGCTTCGCGGTGGCCGGTCTTGCCGAGTTCGATGCCGATGCGGGGGTCCAGAGTGCCCGGCATGTCAGGCGCGGCCTGGTGTGCACCGGGTTCGACCTTGGCACTCGTCTTTTCGTCCAGGCGCACCAGACTGTCGAGTTCACGGCTGACCTGGCGCGCATTGCGAGCCACTTCGGTCATGCCCTTTTTGTGGTCGTCCAACTCTTCCAGCGTGATCATCGGCAGGAAGACGTCGTGCTCCTCGAAGCGGAAC
>JBDSMV010000193.1:0-10804 GCA_039915715.1 Rubrivivax sp.
GCGGAAACCGCAGCGGCATCGTAGCCCCGCGTTCGCCGCCTGCAGTGCCGGCGATGCCAGGGTGGGGGCGCGGCGCAGCCGTCAGAAGTCCACCACCGTGACCCGCATGCCGCGCGATGCCAGCAGCGCCACGGCGCGTTCGGCATCGATCTTGCGGGGGTACGGAAAGGCCGCCACGCGCCAGTCGTCGCCCACCGGCAGCACCTCCACCTGCAGCGCGGCGCTGCCGGGGCTGCGCACCGTGGCCAGCAGCGCGCGTGCCGCCGCCATCACCTGTTCGGCCTCGGCGCGGGTGCGCAAGGTGCGGGTCGACAAGGCAAAGGCCGGGCCGAGCGTCAGTGCGGAACTCGTCGCTGTGGTTGTCGACGCAAGCGTCCCTGGGGCGGTGCCTGCGAGCGTCCGTGGCGTCGATTCGGCGGCAGCCATCGCCGACGATGGCGCTGCACCCGAAGCTGTCGGCGCCGCTGCGGCAGACGCAGTGACTGGCTCCGGCAGGCCCAGTTCCTTGCGCGCCTGCGCGACGGCATCGCGCGCCGCGGCCTTGCTGTCGTCGTCCAGAGTCGGCCGGATGGCGGGCCGTTGCGCCGCGGTGCCGAGCGAACGGCTGTGAAGCGGCTGTGGTCGCTTCGGTGGTTGCGGTTGCGGTTGCGACGGCGAAGGAGACGGCTTCGTCGCCTGGGTGAACGTGTCGGCGGCTTGCGCCTGCAAGTGCGCCTCCGCAGGCGGCTTGTCGTGCGGCGGGGCCGGCTGTTCGGCAAGCGTGGCCGCAGGCGCCGATGCAGCAGATGCTGCCGCCACCGCGGCCGCGGTCGATGCCACCGCCTGCGGTGCCGCAGCCGGCGTGGCGGCGGCGTGCGGCTGGTCGGCAGGCGTGTGCAACACATGCAGCCCCACAAACCCGACGCCGAGCGCCGCGGTTGAAAGCAACGCGGCGATGCTCAAGCGCACGGGGCTCCACAGGCGCCGCCCCAGGATCGCGGCCCGATGGCCGTTGCCGATCAGCACGCGGCTCTTCAGCGCGCCCAGGTCGATGGCGGCACTGGCCACGCCGACGGTGCGGGTCGGTAACGCAGGGTCGACGGACACCGGCACGGCCCGCACAGGGATGTCGGCAGGCGGTGCCACATCCGGCTCGCCATGGCGTTCGGCCCAGCGCGCCAGCGCGGCCGGCCGCCACGGCGGCAGGAAGTCTTCATCGAACGCTGGCGCGCCATGTGGCACCGCCGAGCGGTGCCACCGCAGCTTGCGCGCCCAGCGCCGCAGTCGGGATTGGCCGGACGGCACGGCGGGCGCGTCGGCTGCGGCGTCGGCCGAGCCCGATTCTGCGTTCGGCTTCAAGACCGGGGCCGAGTCCGGATCCGGGTCCGCAGGCGGGACCACGAACGGCAGCGTCACAACCCCCAGATGGCCTACCTGCGCAAGCGCGATGCGGCGCGCCAGCGGGTGGCGGTTGTGCCAGGCCACCACGCGGGCGGCCACGGCATCCAGGTGCAGCGCTTGTGGGCTCATCGCGGCCGATTGTTCGGCAGCAACGGCGGCGCCTTCGGGTCAGGAGCGCTGCGATCCGGCCCCTTCTCCACGGGTCAGCGGCGGATTTGCACGATCCGACGCCGGGCGCCGCTGGCTCCTCACAGCGCCATCGGCGGCAACACCGTTCCCCGCAGTTCGCCGAAACCGATGCGCACCGCGCCCGGGGCGTCACAGTAGCCCTTCAGGATCACCGTGTCGCCGTCTTCCAGGAACAGCCGCTGCTCGCCTCCCGGCAGCGTCAGCGGCTTGCGACCGCCTTGCGAGAGCTCCAGCAGGCTCGCGACCTGTGACGGCTCGGGGCCCGACAACGCGCCGGTGCCGAACAGGTCGCCGGTGCGCAGGTTGCAGCCATTGCTGGTGTGGTGCGCCACCATCTGCGCCGGGCTCCAGTAGGCATGGTGCGCATTGCTGTGGGCCACGCGCACGGCCGACATGCCCTGCTGCTTCATGCGGGCGCTGCGCAGCCACACTTCCAGCGTCAGGTCGATGGCGCCATGCGCGCGGTCGGCTGCGGCATCCAGATGCGGCAGCGGTTCGGGGTCGCCGGCGGGCCGCTGCAGCGGACGCCTGAACGGCGCCAGCGCGGCCATCGACACCACCCACGGGGACACCGAGGTTGCAAAGCTGCGCGCCAGAAAAGGCCCCAGCGGCTGGCCTTCCCAAGGCTGGATGTCGCGCGCAGTCCAGCCATTGAGCAGGCCGATGCCAAACAGCATCGATTCGGCATCGACCACCGGCACCGCCTTGCCGAGCGGATTGCTGCCGCCGACCCACAGGCCCAGCTGCAGTTCCAGGTCGAGCCCGTGGGTGGGCTGGTAGACCGGGTCGCAGCCGTTGCGCTTGACCTGCCCACGCGGGCGCCGCACCGCACCCCCGAGCCCGAGCGACGACGCGCGGCCATGGCGCGCCACCGGCAGCCAGGGCTGGTTCGCCAGCAACGGTTGCCCGGGTCTGAACAACTCACCAATGCGGCGCGCCGAATGCACACCGATCTGGAATTCGCTGTAGTCGCCGACGCTGCAGGGCATGGCCATGCGCACGCCCTTGCGGGGAACCAGGCAGCTTTCCAGGAACGGACCCTGCACGCTGCCTTCTGCCAGTGCGGTCGACAGCAAGCCCCGCATCCGGTGCCAGGCTTTCGGGCCCAGCGCCATGAACGCGCTCAGTTCGCCACCGGCCAGCGGCGCCAGCAGTTCGTCGCTGCCTTCGGGCCAGGGCGCAAGCGCAGCCGCCAGTTTCATGTCCAGCACCTGGTCGCCGATGGCCACCCCCACGCGCCAAGGCTGCTCGGGCTGGTCGCGTTCTGGCTCCCCCCTGAAGCGGCCCAGCGGCAGGTTCTGAATCGGAAAATCGCCGCCCGGCTCGTTGGCCGAAGCCAGCCAGCTTCGCAGCGCCGGGTCGTGGGTGGCATCGGTCGGGGGACCTGCCGACCGCGCAGCAAGGGGTTCGGATGAATGCACCGTCATGGCGGCGTCGGGGTGTCGGTCGCCCCGGTCCGAGTCTGCTCGACAGTCCCCTCGAGCAGGCCTTCTCGCGCCACCTGCAGCGCCTGCCGCAGCACCCCGAGATCGCCGACATGGTTGGCCAGCAGCAGCACCAGTCGCGCGTTGAGCAGTTCGCTGGCTTCGTCGCTCAAGTCTCGGTGGGTTTCGATCAGCCCTGCGTAGAACGCGTCGCCGGCTTCATAAGGCTGGCGCGGTAGACGACCCGGCTCGTGAAAATTGGCGCTGGTGATCAAAGCCGTCATGCTGCCGCTCCGGCCTTGGCCGCCGGGTGGCCGCAGGCCCGCGCCAGTGCATCACGCACGGTCGCTGGGTCCAGCCGATGCCAGCGCGCCGCTACATGTTGATCGGGGCGCAGCAGCACCGCACAACCTTCGCTTGCCGCGTGGCGTCGCGCGGCGATGCTTTCGGTTGGCAGCTGCAGCACCGGCAACGGTGAGTGGCCGCCCGCGCCGCTGCGCAAGGCGTCGATTGCGGCGCCCGAGTCTGCGGCGCCGTCACTGAACCACAGCAGGGTGAAGCCTGCTGCCGACACAACCGTGCCATGCACTGTTTTGGCTGCTGCCAGCGAGGAAGGCTGCACAAGCTGTGCCAGCAGCCAGCCATCGCCATGCGGCGCGTCGTCGGCCGGCGCACCCGGCGGCAGCCCCCCATCGAAAGCATCGGCATCGGCACTGCTCAGCGGCGAGTCATCGGTCCAGCACGGCACCGAAAGGCGGCCGGAATTGACCAGCGCACGCGCCATCGGCACCTGGGCGGCCAGCCCCAGCACAGCCCTGCGCAGCACCTTCGAGGCATGGCTCTTGGGGCTAATGAAGTCGGTGGCGCGGGTCGACGCGCTGATGTTCTCGTCGGCGGCCGCACCGCGCTCGTGGTCGTAGCTGTCCAACAACCGCTCGGCGGCAGCGCCATCGGCATGGCCGTGGACCACGCGGGCCAGCTTCCACATCAGGTTGTCGACATCCTGAACGCCCGAATTGGCACCGCGGGCTCCAAAGGGCGACACCTGGTGCGCGGCATCACCGACGAACAGCAGCCGCCCATGCCGCAGGCGCTTCATGCGCTGGCATTTGAAGGTGTAGACGCTGACCCATTCGAGCTCGAAATCGACATGGCCGAAGCCTTGATGGTCGAGCAGCGCCCGGATCCGCGGCACCACCCGCTCGGGCGCCTTCTCGACTTCGGGGTCGGCGTCCCAGCCGAGCTGGAAGTCGATGCGCCAGACACCGTCGGCTTCGCGGTGCAGCAGCACGCTCTGGCCTTCGTGGAACGGCGGGTCGAACCAGAACCAGCGTTCGGTGCGGTCGGCCGCAAACAGCTCCCCGCTCAGCACCACGTCGGCGATAAGAAAACGGTCCTGGAACACCTGCCCCTGCGTGTCCAGCCCCAGCTGGCGGCGCACCGGGCTGCGGGCACCGTCGGCGACCACCACCCAGTCGGCGAGCACGGTGTAGCGACCGCCGGGACAGTCGACCTCGATCCGTGCCCCGTCGTCCTGCGGCGTCACATGCACCACGCGGTGCTTCCAGCGCAGGTCGATGCCCGGCAATTGCTGCGCGCGTTCGACCAGCAATTGTTCGACCCAGTATTGCTGCAGGTTGACCATGCCCGGGCGGCGGTGGTCGGGGTCGCGCAACAGGTTGAAGCTGAAGACCTCCTGGTCGCCCCTGAAGGTGCGGCCGACGTTCCAGGTCACGCCCTTGGCCACCACGGCGTCGCCGACCCCCAGGCGGTCGAAGATCTCCAGCGTGCGCTTGGCCCAGCACAACCCTCGCGACCCCAGGCTGACACTGTCGTCGTCGTCCAGCAGCAGCACCGGCAGACCCTGCTGAGCGCCGTCGATGGCGGCGCACAAACCGACCGGCCCAGCGCCGATCACCACCAGAGGCACGCGTCGGACGGTGTCAGCACCGACTTCAAGCGTCGCACCAGCGGCATAACGGGGATAGGTATACGTGGTGTGCATCAAGCGCGAGCGAAGCGAAGCGCCGCTAAAGACCAAGTAGAGCCGCGGAACTGGCTCTGCCAGGCCGCAGGCGAACGCCCCCTCGGGGGGCAGCGACCGTTAGGGAGCGTGGGGGCTCTCTAACGTTTTCCACATCTCGATGTCCCGCTCGGCGGTCCAGATGCGCGGGTCCTTGTGGGCCGTGGCTTCGTCGTAGGCACGCGTCACGTCGAACGGCATGCAATGGTCGAAGATCACCCAATGGCCGTACTTCGGCCGCACCGCGTCGATGGTTTCGCGGTAGACGGTGTTCAAGTCCTTGCCGGCCTTGGCGCCGGCCTGCACGCTGGCATAGACATCGGCGATGAAGGCGCGCGTGCCGGCCAGGCCTTCGGCCACCTGCGCTTCGGTCTGCAATGCCGGGCCGCGGCCCGGCACCAGTTGCGCCGGCTTCAGCGCGGCGACGTTGTCGAGCGTCTGCGGCCAGTCGCTGAAGTAAGCATCGCCGGCATACGGCGTGGCGTCGAACTCGACCAGATCGCCGCTGAACAGGATGCGCTCGGACGGCAGCCACACCACCGTGTCGCCCTTGGTGTGACCGCGCCCCAGTTGCAGCAGTTGCACCTCGAGCTTGCCCAGCCACAGGGTCAGCTTGCCGCTGAAGGTCATTGTCGGCCAGGTCATTCCGGGTGGCACGCTTTCGACGTTCTGGAACAGGCGCGGAAAGCGACCGATCTCGCTCGCCTTGTCCTGCTCGCCGCGTTCGACGATCAGGTCGCGTGTGTCTTCGCTGGCAATGATGTGTTCGGGTTGGTAGGCGCTGGCCCCCAGCACCCGCACCGCGTGGTAGTGACTCAGCACCACGAACTTGATCGGTTTGTCGGTGACTTCGCGGATGCGGCGGATCACGTCCTGCGCCATCTGCGGCGTGGCCTGGGTGTCGATCACCATCACCGCGTCGTCGCCGACGACGATGCCGGTGTTGGGGTCGCCTTCGGCTGTGTAGGCATAGGCATGGTCAGACAGCTTGGTGAAGCTGACCCGCTTTTCTTCCAGGTCGGCCTGGCTGGCGAAGGCCTTGGGTTTCGGAGCTTGGGCTGCAGTCATGGTGTGGGTCGCAGTTGCGGGCAGTTGAGCATCCTAGCGCCGGCAGTTCGAGGCGGGGTTGCGTTCAAAGCATGAATCCGAACAGTGCTGTAATGATCCTTTCCGCCAAAACAAGGAGACAGCCATGTCACCCCTGCGCATCAACGACACCGCTCCCGACTTCACCGCCCAGACCACGCAAGGCGAGATCCGTTTCCATGACTGGATCGGCGACCAGTGGGCGGTGCTGTTCTCGCATCCGAAAGATTTCACGCCGGTGTGCACCACTGAACTCGGCTACATGGCCAAGATCGAGCCCGAGTTCACCAAGCGCAATGCCAAGCTGATCGGACTCAGCATCGACGAGGTCACGCACCACGAGAAGTGGGCCAAGGACATCGAGGAAACGCAGGGAACGATGCCGAAGTTTCCGATGATCGGCGACCACGACCTGAAGGTGGCCAAGCTCTACAACATGCTGCCGGCGGACGAGGTGGGTGCCGATGGCCGCACCGCCGCCAACAACGCCACCGTGCGCACGGTGTTCGTGGTCGGTCCCGACAAGAAGATCAAGCTGATGCTGACCTACCCGATGACCACCGGGCGCAACTTCGACGAAATCCTGCGGGTGCTCGATTCGATGCAGCTGACCGCCAAGCACAAGGTCGCCACCCCGGTGAACTGGAAGCCGGGCGACGACGTGATCATCGTGCCGTCTGTCAGCGACGAAGACGCCCAGAAAATGTTCCCGGGCGGCTTCAAGACCCACAAGCCGTATCTGCGCACCACCAAGCAGCCCGGTTGACGCTTCCGCTGCCGCTGCCGACTCTGTCGGTCTACGACATCAGCGCCTGCAGCGTTTGCAGCGTGTCGGCTTCGTGCAGCGGCTTGTCGCTGCGGATGCGCAACATGCGCGGAAACCGCACTGCGATGCCGCTCTTGTGGCGAGGGCTCGCCTGGATGCCTTCGAAACCGATCTCGAACACCAGGCTCGGCTTCAGGCTTCGCACCGGTCCGAACTTCTCCAGCGTGGTGGCGCGCACGATGCGGTCGACCTGCTGGATTTCTTCGTCGGTCAGCCCCGAATAGGCCTTGGCGAAAGGCAGCAACTGCAAGCCGCCGCTGTCGCGCGGCGGCGCCGGTTCGCGGCGCGCGATCGCGTCCAGCACGGCCTGCGCTTCGGCGGCATCGGCCGGTTGCCGGCTCCAGACCGCGAAGGTGTAGTCGGTGTAGAGACTGGCGCGCCGGCCATGGCCGGCCTGCGCATAGATCATCACCGCGTCGGCGGTCAGCGGGTCGACCTTCCACTTCCACCAGGTGCCGTCGGCCTTGGTGCGACCGCTGCCGTAGGCCGAGTCCACCTGCTTCAACATCAGGCCTTCGACCCCGCGGTCGCGTGAGCCTGCTCGCAAGGCAGCCAGTGCGGGCCAGTCGTCTGCCGACACCCTGGGCGAGACCCGCATGTCGACGCGCGACGCCAACGCCTCCAACCGTTCGCGACGCTCGTGCTGCGGTCGGCTTCGCAAGTCGACGCCACCGTCCTCCAGCAGGTCGTAGGCCAGCAGTACCACCGGCGTGTCGGCGAGCAGTTTCTTCGGCAATGTCTTGCGGCCGATGCGCTGCTGCAGGCGGTTGAACGAGCCGGGGGCGTCGCTGCCTTCGTGCCACACCAGCAGCTCGCCATCGACGACGGTGCCGTCTGGCCAGGCCATGGCGGCGGCGACCACTTCGGGGAAGCGCTCGGTCACCAGCTCTTCTCCGCGCGACCAGACCCAGACCTGCGAACGCCGCTTGACGACCTGGGCGCGGATGCCGTCGTACTTCCATTCGACCAGCCAGTCCGAAGGAGCGCCGAGCGTGGCCGGGTCGGCCATCAGCTGGTGCGCCAGAAAGAACGGATACGGCTGGCCCGCCGACGTGGGTCCGGTCTGGTCGGCGGGTGCAATCAGTTCGGCATAGCGGCTTGCAGTGGGCGCGGCGCGGGCCTCCGTCCAGCCCACCAGCCGCTCGGCCACGCGCTTGGGGTCGAGCCCGGCCAGCTCGGCCAGCGCCCGCTGCACCAGCAGCTTGCTGACGCCGACCCGGAAACCGCCGCCGATCAGCTTGGTGAGCAGGAAGCGTCCATCGGCGTCGAGCTCGTCCCACGCGGCCTCGATGCGCTCCAGCTGATCTTCCACCGCCAACCCGCGCAGTGGCAGCAGCCGCTCTTCGATCCAGTGCGCGAGCCCCGCATCGCTGCGCCGGCTGCCGGGCGGCAGCACGTGGGCGATGGTTTCTGCCAGGTCGCCGACTGCGTGATAGCAGGCGTCGAACAACCAGTCGTCGATGCCGGCTCGGTGGCAGGCCGCGGCGCGCAGCACCGCGGTCGGGATCACTTGTCGCGGCTTGCCACCGGCCAAAAAGTACACGGCCCATGCGGCATCCGCATCCGCAACCGCCGGGTCGCCGAAGTAGCGCACCAGCGCTGCCACCTTGGCGCGCGTGGCGGTGCTCGCGTCGAGTTGTTGATAGAGGGCGGCGAAGCGTCGCATCGAAAAGGGTTCGGGTCGGCAGCGCGATCGGCGGTGCGATCGGTGGTGCGATCAGGCGGTGCGATCAGGCGGTGCAATCAGGCGATGAACAGCGCCGGGTCCACCATCGTGCGGTTCAACATCACACCCCAGTGCAGGTGTGGTCCGGTGACACGGCCGCTGGCGCCGACCTTGCAGAACGCAGCGCCCGCCGCCACGGCATCACCAAAGGCCACGTCGACCGCACTCAGGTGCGCGTACAGCGTCAGGAGTCCGCTGCCGTGGTCGAGCCAGACCGCAGCGCCGCTGAAGAGGTAGTCGCCGACATCGATCACCCGCCCCGCCAGTGGCGCCCGCACCGGGGTGCCGGTGGGCGCCGCGATGTCCATGCCGCTGTGCGGGCTGCGGGCCTGGCCGTTGAAGACCCGGCGCAGGCCGAACGAACTGGAGCGCGGCCCCGGCACCGGCGGCTGCATCGCCAGGCTCGCGGGCACTTCATCGCTGAAGGTGGCCATCACCGCAGAAAGGTGCTCGCGTTCGCGCTGCGCGCGCGCCAAATCCTCGGCCGACAGGTCGACCTTGCCCGCTGCGACCTTCAACCGTTGCTCGGCATAACGTTTCGATGTGACGGTATAGGACAGCTCGCGTGCCTGCCCGCCAGCGGCTGACTGCACTGCGATGCGCGCCGCGCCGGCTTTGGCCGACAACGGGATCCCGACCACCGCCGTCCAGCCCGCCGCGTCGCCGACAACCATCAAGGGCTGCGTGCCGGCCATCGCACGCGGCCTGGTCGCAGCCGGACCCAACGTCACATGCGCCACACCGCCAGGTACTTGCGGTGTCGTGAGTGGGCCAGCAGCGCCCGCGGCTGGTTCCACTCGCCGCGTTTTGGCCGCCAGGCTGGACGTGGCCGGCAGCACCAGCAAGACCGCCACGCCAACCAGCGCGGCCCGGCGCGAGGGGAGCGGCAAGGTTCTAGAACGGCGGGTCTCGCGGGGGTCGGTAATCGTCATGCAAGCAGTCTAGCGACCGCTGTCTGGCAGGGTCTGTTGCTCGGTCGAGGTGCCAGCTCCGGGGTGCTCATCGGCACCACCATTCGCGGCACCGGGTGCATCGGCGGCCTCAGCCACATCGCCTGCAACCACCGCAGCCGCCGCCCCACCTTCGGCCGACTCCGGGCTGTCGTCGTCTTGGGTGCCGTACTCGGTTTTGAAGCTGCCGGCCTGCAGCCCTTGCTGCTGCAGCCAGCGCACCATCACTGCTTCGTAGCCGTGCGTGACGATCACGCGGCTGGCGCCGGTGGCGGCGATGGCGCGCTGCAGGCCCGGCCAGTCGGCATGGTCGCTGAGCACGAAGCCGCGGTCGACGCCGTGACGCCGCCGCGCACCGCGCAGTTGCATCCAGCCGCTGGCAAAGGCATCGCCGAAATCGCCCAGCCGGCGCGTCCAGCTGCTGCCCAGCACCCCCGGCGGCGCGACCACCAGCGCGCGGCGCAAATCCTCGGCGTTGCCATCCCCGCTTGCTGCAGTGCGTTTGCGCCCGCCACCCGCGCCTACTGCCGCCAGCACGCGCGTCGGCGGCAGCGGCACGCCGGCTGCACGGTAGGCTTCGTTCAACGGTTCGACGGCGCCATGCACAACGATCGGCCCGATGGCGGCATCCACGCCCGCCAGCAACCGCTGTGCCTTGCCGAAGCTGTAGCCCAACAGCAGGCTCGGCCGGCCGGCATCGGCATTGGCGGCCCACCAGGCATCGATCTGCGCCATCACATCGACCTGTGGCGCCCAGCGGTAGATCGGCAGACCGAAGGTGCTTTCGGTGATGAAGCAGTCGCAACGCACTGGCTCGAACGGCTCGCAGGTGCTGTTGGTGTCGTCGGTGTGGCCGCTGACGAAGTAGTCGCCCGATGCCACCCAGACCCGCCCGCGGTACTCGACACGCACCTGCGCCGAGCCCAGCACATGTCCTGCTGGATGCAGACTGATGCGGACCCCGTTCAGCATCACCGACTCGCCATACGCCAGGCCCTGCAGCGCGATGTCCGCACCCAACCGCGCCCGCAGCACGCCCTCACTGATGGCAGTGGCCAGATACGCACCATGCCCGCGCCGCGCATGGTCGGCATGCGCATGCGTGACCACCGCCCGAGCGACAGGCCGCCAGGGGTCGATGTGGAAATCGCCGGGCGGGCAGTACAGCCCCTGCGCGGTCTGCACGATCAGGTCGCCGCT
>JBDSMV010000196.1:0-16259 GCA_039915715.1 Rubrivivax sp.
GGCAGGTGAGCACGAAGAATCTGGCGCGCCAGATCGGCGTGCGTTCGGTCGCGGCCTGCTCTGCGCCGACGGCACAGCGCCACAGCGGATACCAGCTGGGGGGCACCTTGCCGTTCGGCTTGCGCAAGGCGATGCCGATCTATGTCGAGCAGGGGGTGCTGGCGCTGCCGCGGATCTGCATCAACGGCGGGCGGCGGGGCTTTTTGATCGGCATCGACCCCGAGGTGTTGCAACGGCTGTTGCAGGCGACCGCCGTGCAGTGCGCTCTGAACGGCTAGCCAGCCCGAAGCGCCTGGGTCGGTTCAGCGCAACAGGATCACATCCACTTCCGACACCGGGCGCGCCCGGTTGCCGAAGTCGTTGCGGATGTAGGTGGCCACCGCAGCGATCTCGGCACGGGTGAGCGCCGATCCGAAAGGCGGCATGCCGTAGGGCCGCGGATTGCCCGCCGTGGCTGGCGCAAAGCCGCCTTCGACGATCACCCGCACGACATTGGTCGACACGTCCATCGTCACGCTGCGGTTGCCCGCCAGCGGGGGGTAGGCGCCGCGGGCACCCTGGCCCTGGTCGCCATGGCAGCTGGCGCAGTGGTCGTCGTAGACACGCCGGCCGGCCGACAGCGTCGCGGGGTCTGCGATTTCGACAGTTCTCGACGACGTCGGGCCCTGCGGCAACGCCTGCAGGAAGGTGGCCATCGAGCGCAGATCGTCGGCGTGCAGGTGCTGCGTGCTGCGCCACACCACCTCGGCCATAGGGCCCAACACCGAGCCTTGCGCGGTGGTGCCGGTTTGCAGCAGTTGCACCACTTGCGCCAGTGGCCGTTCGGCGCCACCGGCTTCGTCGGCTCTGGCCAGCGACGGTGCATACCAGTTCTGCAGCGGGATCACGCCACCGCCCAGCTCCAGCGCGCTGTTGCTGGCCCCGAGTGCGTTGCGCGATCCATGGCAGGCGTCGCAATGGCCGAGGCCGCGCACCAGGTAGGCCCCGCGGTTCCAGTCGCGGCTCTGGTCGGCGTGGGGTTCGAACACACCGGGTCTGAAGTACATCGCGCGCCACAGCGCCAGGGCCAACTGCGTGTCGTACGGAAACTGCAACTCGTGTGCCCGATTGGGTCGCTGCACGGGCGCCCGGGTCTGCAGGAAGGCATGCAGGGCATCGGAATCGGCACGTGTGATGCGGGTCGTGTTGGGGTAGGGGAACACGGGGTAGAGCAGCCGCCCGTTCTTCGAGCGGCCGTTGTGCAAAGCGCGCCAGAAGTCGTCCTCCGACCAGGTGCCGATTCCGGTCGCCCCATCGGGTGTCAGGTTGCCGGCGTAGACGGTGCCGAAGGGCGTGGCGATGCCTTCGCCACCGGCATACGGGGCGCCGCCACGCGCGGTGTGGCAACCAGCGCAGTTGCCGGCCAGCGCCAGATAGGTGCCCCGTTCGGCGAGCCGCGTCGAGGTCAGCGAAGTCGGGTCTGGCGCAATCGGCTGAAACTCGCCGCGCACGTTGAGCCACCAGATCGACCCGGCCAGTGCCACCACCAGTAAGGTGCCGATGCCGAGGCCGAGGCCGTAATCCCGGTGCAGGCGGCGCACGTTCACCGCGGCATGCCGCCGCACGGCAGTGGCAACGGCTGCGGTAGACCCGGCACCGGCTTGGCACCCGGCGGCACCGGCTGCGCGGCCAGATAGCTCGCCAGGGCGACCAGGTCCGGTATGTCCAGACGCTGCGCGATCTCGAGCATGCAGTCGGGCGCCTGCGCTTGTCGCAGACCGGTGCGCCAGGCGCCCAGCTGCGCCAGCACGTAGTCGCTCGGCAGGCCCAGCAAACCCGGGATGGCCGGCGCCACGCCCATCATCGCGCCGCCGTGGCAAGCCACGCAGGCCGGCAATTGCCGTGCCGGGTCGCCGTGCTCGACCAGCGTTCTGCCGCGGGCCACGCTCGCGGGCGACGCCACCTGCGGCCGTGGCGGTTGGTAAGGCAAGTCCAGCGCAGCGAAGTGCTGGCCGATCGCCTGCAGGTAGTCGTCGCTGAGCGTGGCCGTGAGCCGGCTCATGGTGGCGTTGTGGCGCCGGCCCTCGCGGAAGTTGAGCAGCTGGTTGTGCAGATAGCCCGCCGGCTTGCCGGCAATGCGCGGCAGGTACCCGCGGTTGGTCGAGACGCCTTGTTCGCCATGGCAAGGCGTGCAGGCCAGCAGACGCTGTGCCAGGGTGTCGGGCACCGTCGGCGCGGCGGGACCGGCAGATGCCGCCCCCGCGCTGGCAGCCGCCAGTGCACAGGCAACGGCCGCACAGCGCAACGCAGGATTGCGGTCAAACTTCGTGCGCTGCCACGCACCTCGGACAGGCGCTTTCAGTCGCGCTTGGTGGGGGCGGGCTCGCACTGGACCATCACCCGATGGTCATCGATGCATGCATGACCTGGCGAGCGCAGCCTTCGGGCAGCAGCATGCCAAGGACGTCGGGCGATTCGTCGAAGTGGATCAGCTGCATGCACTGCGCGCCGACCGCCTGCTCGTGGAAGTGCAGCGATTCTTCGCCGCGGCCATTGAAGAACAGACAGGGCGCGATGGTCATGACAGGGTGCCTTTTTCGGGTTGCGATCGATGGTTGTCGTGACAGCTGCAAAGCTCGGCCATCGCGTTCTTCCGGCAATCAGGTCCGCCGGGTGGGCCGCGGATCGTCGGCGCTGATCTGCAGCGCTTCCAGGAATCGCGACACCATGTTGTACGACGCCACGGTGGCCACCAGCTCCACGAGCTGCCGCTCGCCCAGACGACTGCGAACGGCCTGCACCAGCGTCGCCGGCACATGGACGTCGCGGGTCATCGCGTCGCACAGGCGCAGCACGTCCTGCTGCATTGTGTCGAAGCATCCCACCGCAGCCGCCGGCCAGTCGGCCAGTGCGTCGAGCTGTGGCTGCGAGAGTCCTTCAAGCAGCGCGATCGGCGCATGCTGCCGGGCTTCATATGGAGCCCCGTTCAGGTGAGCGATGCGCATGATGACCAGTTCGCGCAACGCACCGGATAGCGCCAGCTTCTGCCGCACCTGGGTCATCAACTCGAGCCAGCCCGCAGCCAGCGGCGGGCTGTGCAGCAGCATCTGATACAGGTGCAACACGCTGCCGCGCTCAGCCTCGATGCGTCCGATCAACGGCTGCAACTCGGGGGAATTCAGTTCGGCATAGGGCAGGTGTGCCATTGGGGTGCGCTTCGTGGTGGGGCTCGATTGTCTGGCCGTATCTGTTCGCGTCTGGCTGTCTTTGGCTGCTTCAGCGCCCTAAACTTCGCACACCATGGATGTCGCTGCAACCCTGCTGTCCCTCGTGGCCGGTTACCTGATCGGCTCGCTGTCGTTCGCCGTGATCGTCAGCCGTCTGTCCGGCCTGCCCGACCCGCGCAGCTATGGCAGCCACAACCCCGGTGCCACCAACGTTCTGCGCTCTGGCCACCGCGGCGCCGCCGGGCTGACATTGATGCTGGACGCGTTGAAAGGATTTTTGCCGGTGCTGGCGGTGCTGATGTGGGGGCCGGCTTATGGCCTCGGACAGCAGACCGCAGCCTTCGTCGGGTTGGCGGCTTTCATCGGCCACCTGTGGCCGGTATTTTTCCGTTTCAATGGGGGCAAGGGCGTGGCCACGGCCGCGGGTGTGCTGTTTGCGATCAACCCGTGGCTCGGGGTGGCGACGCTGGCGACCTGGGTGATCGTTGCGGCCTTCCTGCGTTATTCGTCGCTGGCGTCGATCGTTGCGGCGCTGTTCGCACCGTTTTACCAGGCGCTGATCTGGGGTGTACAGCCCGGTGTGGTGGCGATAGTCGCGATGAGCCTTCTGCTGGTCTGGCGCCATGAAGGCAACATCCGAAAGCTGATCAAGGGCACCGAGAGCCGGCTCGGCCACAAGCCCGCGGCAACGTCCGCACCGCCCCGCAAAGGGCTAAAAAGCAACCGAACAGATCGCTGAAGGAGCGCAATTGATGGTGCAACGATTCGATGTCGGCCACCGCCTGTCGGAGATGGCAGTTCACAACGGTGTGGCCTATCTTGCGGGGCAGGTGCCCGACGATGCCACGCAAGACATGAGCGGCCAAGTGCGCCAGGTGCTGGCGGCGGTGGACGCACTTCTGGCGCGCGTGGGCAGCAGCAAGGCGCGCATCCTGATGTGCCAGATCTACATCGCCGATCTGGCCGACTTTCCGGCGCTCAATGCAGTCTGGGACGACTGGGTGGCAGAAGGCCAGGCACCGCCTCGTGCAACGGTGCAGGCCGCTCTGGCCCGGCCCGACTGGAAGGTGGAGATGGTCGTCACGGCCGCGATATGAACGACCCCGGCGCCGAAGCCAGAGATGCCACATCGGGCGCAGTGGCCACATCGACCCCATCGCCTACCCCCATGCGGCGTCACTCGCGAGCGTCGCTGGTAGGGCTCGTGGTGCTGGTGATGGCGGTCAGCGCCGCCAACTCATGGTGGTCGGCACATTTCAAGTCCGACATTGGCCAGCAGGTGGCGCAACAAGCACGGCCCGGTGACATCCGGATGCTGTCATCCGAGACCTGCGGCATCTGCATTGAAGCGCGCATCTGGTTCAGCGCGAACGGCGTGCCTTTCAGCGAATGCTTCATCGAACGCGACGCCGTCTGCCGCGCCGAGTTCGACGCGCTGCGCGCGCCAGGCACCCCGGTCATCCTGGTGCGTCAACAGACCTTGTTGGGATTCAACCCGCAGCGCTTGTTGGCGTCGCTGGGCAATTCGCCTGCTTAACCCCACTGCCCGCCTGATCTCGGCGCCGACCTGAGGTCGGCGCCGGTTCAATCGATCAACGGCGGCGGAGTTGCAGGCCGATCACGCCCAGACCCAGCGCCAACATCAGCACGGTCGAAGTTTCGGGCACGACGCTGATGGTCACGCCGTTGGAAACACCTGAAACCCCCCAGGTGGTGCCCCCGTCCGACGAGAACCGGTAGCCGTTGTAAGTGACGCCGCCGCTGGCGCTGGGTGCGACGTTCGGGGCCAGGCTGTTCCAGCTCAGGCTGTTCTCGGTCGTGGGGCCATCGAGGACGAACCAGTAGGCGGTGTTGGCCTGAAGCACGAAGCTCGACGCGGTGGTCAATGTGACCACGCTGGCCGGGAAGGTGGCCGCGATGGCCTGCGGGGTAAATGCGGCCAGCTGAACGCCGGGGTTGCCGCCCACGCTGCTGAAGATGCCGCCGCTGAGGGTGCTGGCGTTGGTGATGTTGGCGATCAGCGCGCTCATCGACTGGAACGTCAGCGACGACGCCCCCATCGTCATGCCGACGCCCTTGGTGCGGTCGGCTCCGTCGACGCCCAATCCGAGGTTCGTGCCGGCACCGGAGTCGACACCGGGCAGGTTCGACAGCACCGGGACGGCCTGGGCGGAGGCTGCTGCAACGCACAGCAGCGCGGGCAGTGCGAAGCGGGTGGTCCAGGTCTTGAGAGTCGTCATTTGAAAGCCTCCATGTCAATCGTGGGTGCATGCGCTCGAACCCCGGGCGCTCGTGCGGAAAGCTAACTCATTGCAGACCCGGTGCCCATCCCCGGTTACGTGCGTCCCCCCTGTCCAGGTGGGTGCCGCCGGTTCAGCGCTCCAACAAGCGCAGCTTGACGCCACGGCCCTTGACGCGCCCCGACGAGAGCTTGCGCAACGCGGCATCGGCAATGCCTGCGTCGACCGCGACATAGGTCGAATAGTCGTTGACATCGATCTTGCCGATCTGCTCGCCGGCAAAGCCGAGGTCCTTGGTCAACGCACCCAGCACATCGCCGGGCCGGATCTTCTCTTTGCGCCCGCCCATGATCTGCAGCGTTCGCATCGGCGGTGTCAACGGCACGCCACCGTGCGGGGTCAACTCGGCCAACGGGTGCCAGGCCGACTCGAAACCCAACACCTGCTCGATGCGCCCCACGCGGCCCATCTCGTCGACGCTCACCAGGTTGTAGACCGACCCCACGGCGTCCACCCGCCCGGTGCGCCCGATGCGGTGGGTGTGGGTGTCGGCATCGGGTGTGATGTCGACATTGACCACCGCTTCGAGCTTGTCGATGTCGAGCCCGCGGGCAGCGATGTCGGTGGCCACCAGCACACTGATGCTGCGGTTGGCGAATCGCACCAGTACCTGGTCGCGGTCACGCTGGTCCAGCTCACCATGCAGTTCCATCGCGCTGAAGCCCTGCGCCCGCAGCACCTCCACCAGATCGCGGCACTGCTGGCGGGTGTTGCAAAAGGCCAGTGTGCTGACCGGTCTGAAATGGTCCAGCAGCAAGGACACCGCATGCAGCCGCTGATCTTCGGCGACTTCGTAGAAATGCTGGCGGATCTGCGTCGGCGCCGGCTTCTCGCTCAAGCGCACCGAGGTCGGGTCGCGCAGAACCTTGGCGGCCAACGCATCGATGCCGTCCGGGTAGGTGGCCGAATACAGCAGGGTCTGGCGCTGCTTTGGACATTGCTTCACCACCGCGGCGATGGCGTCGGCGAAGCCCATGTCCAGCATGCGATCGGCTTCGTCCAGCACCAGCGTCGTCAGTGCGGTCAGGCGCAGGCTGCCACGCTCGAGGTGGTCGCAGATACGGCCCGGGGTGCCCACCACCACGTGCGCACCATGCTCCAGGCTCTGCAGTTGCGGGCGCAGCGTGGCGCCGCCGCACAGCGTCAGCACCTTGATGTTGGCGTCGGCGCGCGCCAGGCGCCGCATTTCCTGCGTGACCTGATCGGCCAACTCGCGTGTCGGGCACAGCACCAGCGCCTGGACATCGAAGCAGCGCGTGTCCAGCTTGTCCAGCTTCGACAACAGCACCAGCGCGAAGGCCGCGGGCTTGCCGCTGCCAGTGCGGGCCTGAGCGATCAGGTCCTTGCCCGCCAGCGCCGGCGGCAGGCTGGCAGCCTGGATCGGCGTCATCTGCGCGTAGCCGAGCCGTTGCAGGTTCGCAAGGGTGGCGGGTGTCAGTGGCAGGGTGTCAAAGCCGAGCGGTAGGGGGTGGTTCTCGTTCATGCGCGATTATCGGGACCTGTTGCGGCCCGCTCCCCGGGCCGCCTTCGACCCTGGACTGCATGACCACGACTGTTTCCGCTGCCACGGCTGCCGCCCCCGTTACTGCCTACAAGCTGCCCACCGCTGCGCATGCCGCGCGGCTGCCGCCGCACATCGGAGTCGAGCACATGGCCCGCATTCGCGCGGCCTCGTTCAGCTTGCCGCAAGTCGTCAAGCCGGCCGACTTCGTGTCCGACGGCAGTGCCGGCTTCGAGAAGCATCTGGACGGGCTCGGCTATGTGCTGTTGCAGAAGCCTTCGCCACCTTCACGCCCCAGCCGCTGGATCGCGCCCGGCCTGATCGACACCGCGCTGCTGCACCTGGACGAGGTCGGCACGGGGGCCGAGGCACGGCCGACGATGCTGAAGCGTCGCGATGCACTGGAAGGCATTGGCATCACCTTCGAAGCTGGGCTCTGGAGCCGGCGCGTGAGCCAGTCGCTGCCGCTGTCGGAGCCCGATTGGAAAGTGCAGGTGCATTACCGGCTCGCAGTGGCTGGTGTGGCTGGCGATGTCTCTGGCACCGCGTCCGAACCCGCTTCAGCCGATGCGCTGTGGCGCTATTTCCGCGATGGCGACCTGCTCGCATTGCAGGCTGCGCTGGGCGTGCCGCTGGGCTACCCGCATGCGGCCGAGTTGATGGCGCACCTGGAGGCGCTGCTGGCACGCAGCCGGGCCCTGTTCGGCGCCGACGACGCTGCCGACCGCGCGCGCCACCTGCCGTTGCTGCTGCCGCGCCTGCAAGCCGAATGCGCCGCCCCCCAGCCGATCGCTGCATTGGCGGCGGCTTGCACCCGTGCCCAGGACCGCTGGGAGCACCAGGTCACCGAGGCGAGCACCCTGCAGGGTTTGAATGCCGAACTGGCCTTTCACGGCTATCCCGACAGCTTCGCCCTGGCGCGCAGCCTGCACCGCAAGGTGACGCTGTTCGTCGGCCCGCCCAACAGTGGCAAGACCCATGCGGCCTTCGAACGCCTGGCTTCGCTTCGACACGAAGGCGCAGCCGGTGCCTACCTGGCGCCACTGCGGCTGCTGGCGCTGGAAGGTCGTGACCGGCTGGTGGCGCGCGGGGTGCCCTGTTCGCTGCTGACCGGCGAAGAGAACGTGCCGGCACCCGGTGCGCGTGCCGTCAGCAGCACGATCGAGATGGTGCGCACGCAAGACCGCATCGACGTGGCCGTGATCGACGAAGCGCAGATGATCTTCGACAATTCGCGCGGCTGGGCCTGGACCCAGGCGATCGTCGGGGTGCCGGCGGCCGAGCTGATCATCATCTGCAGCGACTATGCGGTGCCGGCCATCGAGAACCTGCTGGGCCTGTGCGGCGAGCGCTGCACCGTGCGCCACTTCGGCCGAAAGCAACATGTGCAACTGCTGCCCGCGCCGGTGGCGATCGGCGCGCTGAAACTCGGCGATGCGGTGGTGGCCTTCAGCCGCCGCGACGTGTTGACGCTGCGCGATGCGATCGCCGCCGGCGGTCACCCGGTGTCGGTGATCTACGGCGCCCTGCCGCCCGAGGTGCGGCGCCGCGAGGCGGAACGGTTCGCGAGCGGAGAAAGCCACATCCTGGTGGCCACCGACGCCATCGGCATGGGACTGAACCTGCCGATCCGACGCGTCTTGTTCAGCACCCTGACCAAGTTCGACGGCATCGGCGACCGGCGCCTTCAGGAGGGCGAGGTGCACCAGATCGCGGGTCGTGCGGGCCGCTTCGGCATCCACGAGGAAGGCTTTGTCGGCGTGCTCGATGAAGCCGAACCCGAAGCGGCGCAGGTGCTGTCGGACCTGCTGGACCGAACACCGCGCGCACCGGCCGATTTCAAGGCCCCTGTGGCGCCCAACGGCTGGCACATCGACACCATCAGCGCGCGGCTGCACAAGCGCAAGCTGCGCGAGGTGCTGGCGGTGTTCGTCGAGCAACTGCGGCTGGACGATGCGCACTTTGCGGTCGCGGCGCTGGAGCAGATGCTCGACCTGGCCGAGCAGATCGACCGCGTGGCGTCGACCTTGACCCTGCGCGAACGCTTCGTCTATGCCCAGGCCCCCGTCGACACCCGCACCGACACGCAGGTGCAGGCCTTCCTGGACTGGGGCGCGGCGCATGCGCACCTGGGCCATGTCGGTCGGCCCTGGTTTCTGGACGAAGTTGACAGCCACAGCCGGCTCGAACGGATGGAACACGCGCTGCGGTCGTGCACGCTGTGGTTGTGGCTCGACCTGCGATTTCCCGGCATTTACGGCCATCTCGACGAGGTCATCCACTTGCGCAGCCGGCTCAACGACGGCATCGAACTGCAGCTCAAAGGCAAGCGGCCGCTGGCGCAGTTGCGGCAGCGCCAGCGGTCGGCGGCACGGCGTCCAGGGCCGGCTGGTGCGCGCGGCTGATGAAAGCCTGCCGCGCAGGCAGCCGGACCCGGTTGGCGATGCTGCTGGCAGTCGGCAGCGCTGCGGGTCTGGCCACCGCGGCCGATTCGAAGGACGCCGCCGCCGCGTCCGCATCGGGCGTGGCGCTTCAAACCGCGGTCGACCGCGCACCGCCCGGTTGGACCGTGCTGCACTGCGGGGTCGCCAAGGGCGTGCTGTACCTGACTTACGCGCTCGACGGACAGGCCGCGATCACAGTCGCGATCGACAACGCGGCGATTCGCGCCCGCTGTGCGGCGGCCGGCTACCCGCTGGGGGGTCCCGCACGAGGTCGCAGCGCGCAGCCAGCGCCATCGGTGGTCACTGCGCCGCGTGCTTCCACTGCAGCGCCGCGGGTCCGGCCTGTTGAACCTGCGGGCGACGCACGTCCACGGCCTCCACCGGTATTCACTTCGCAGGCGGTCGGCTCGACCCTCAGCATCGACGCGCGCAACGACGGCGATGTCCCGCAGTCGTGCCTGGTCAGCTTCGCCTACACCTGGGACGCCAACACCGGCGCTCCGCGCTCGTCCACCGAACAGGCCACCCTGCCGGCGCGCCAGCAGAACCGTGTGGCGGCGGTCAGCACGCCCGGCGCGGGTGCGCGCTTCGCCGCGCCGCCTCACACGGTATGCCGTGCACTGGAATGACCCCCATGGCCTTGCTCACGACCCTGCCCGACGCCGTCAGTCCGCCACTCCACACATGACCGACTCCGAGATCCGCCACAGCCCGGCTGCCGAACGCAACCGCGACCCGATCCTTGCGCAATTGCAGCGGTTGCTGCCGCCGCAGGGCGTGATGCTGGAAATCGCCGCAGGCAGCGGCCAGCATGCCGCGCACTTTGCGGCGGCCCTGCCGCAATGGGACTGGATCGCGAGCGAAGGCGATGCGGCGTCGCTGGCGTCGATCGCCGCGTGGTGCCGCGGTGTGGCCAACGTGCGTGCGCCACTGCAACTGGATCTACTGTCCGATTCCGAAGGCTCCGATGGCATGAACAAGACGGGCTGGCCCACGGTGGCGACCGGGTTGCAGGCGATTTATGTTGCCAACCTGCTGCACATCGCGCCCTGGGACGTGACCCCGGCGCTGGTGCGCGGGGCGGCGCACCACCTGGCAGCGGGCGGCCATCTGCTGATCTACGGCCCCTTCATCGTCGACGGTGAACCGCTCGCCGCAAGCAACCGTGCCTTCGACATCGACCTGCGGCAACGCGACTCCCGATGGGGCCTGCGCCGCTTGTCCGCGGTGACAGAAGCAGCAGCAAGCATCGGGCTGTTGCTGCGCGAAGCCGTGCCGATGCCGGCCAACAACCTGCTGCTGGTGTTCGAGCAGCCGGCTTCGGCCGGGTTGGCGAGCGGCTGAGGGCTGCAGCAGCATGCGGCCGGCGGGCAGTGCGGGTTGTTGGCTGCTGGGTCAGCGCGGCCGCACATAGCCGCTCGCGACCCAGGCCGCCGCGCTGCGGCTGTCGAGCCTGAAGCTGGCGGCAACGCGCACCTTTGCCAGCGCATCGCCGGCGCTGTCGTGCGCGGCCAGCAGCGCATGCGGGTCGTCTTCGTCGGGCACGATGTCCAGCGTGATGCGCAGGACCTCGCCTTCTTGCTGCAGCAGCACCTCGCGGTGCAGCGTGGCCTGCAACTGCTGCTCGTGCCGCCGCACCACTTCGGCGGCGGTCTTGACGAGGGTGTTGAAGGCGGCGGTGTCCAGCGGCTTCGGGTTCTTCTTGTCGCGACCCATGGTCCAGGGGCCGACCAGTGCCGGTTCGGACTGGCCATGCAGTGTCATCTCGACCGCCCAGCCTTCGTCGTCCGGGTTCTTGATGACGCGCGCCGTCCAGCCGTTGTCGCGCCACAGGCGCGGTTCCTTGATCGCGTTGTCGCCGGACTCGGCCGGTTCGCTGTCGTTGGCCTGCGCTTCAGTATTCATCGTGCGGATCGTAGACGCCCGACTGCAGCCCCTTAAGCTTCGGCACCGCAGTTGGCTCACAGAATCCCCGCATGTTCGGAGTGCTCGACATCACCGCCACGTGCCTCGTGCTGACCGCACTGCTGGCTTATCTCAACCTGCGCTTCGTCGGCCTGCCGACCGCCATCGGCGTGATGGTGGCGGCGCTTGGGCTGTCGCTGCTGCTGGTGGCGCTGGACACCACCGGCCTCGTCACCAGCCTGCACCACTACGAAGCGTCTCTGCTGAAGTCGATCGACTTCTCGGATGTGCTGATGCAGGGCATGCTGTCGCTGCTGCTATTTGCAGGCGCCTTGCATGTCGACCTGTCGGAGTTGAAGTCGTACCGCTGGCAGATCGGCGGGCTGGCAGTGGTGGGCACGCTGCTGTCGACCGTGGTGGTGGGCCTGGCGATGTGGTGGCTGCTGCCGATGCTGGGGGTGGCGATCTCTCTGCCTTACTGCCTGGTGTTCGGCGCGCTGATCTCGCCCACCGACCCGATCGCGGTGATGGGCATCCTGAAGTCGGCCAAGGCGCCGAAGAATCTGGAGCTGGTGATCGCCGGTGAATCGCTCTTCAACGACGGCGTCGGTGTGGTGGTGTTCTCTCTGCTGGTGGCGGTGGCGGCGAGCGGCCAGGTGCCCACCGCCGGCCATGCGGCCGAGCTGCTGCTGGTCGAAGCCGGCGGCGGGCTGATCTTCGGCGCGGTGTTGGGCTACATCACATTTCGCCTGCTGCGCAGCATCGACCATTACCAAGTCGAGGTGCTGCTGACGCTGGCGGCGGTGATGGGCGGCTACGCGCTTGCGAGCCGGCTGCACATTTCGGGACCGCTGGCGATGGTGGTGGCGGGTCTGATCGTCGGCAACCATGGCCGCGCGCTGGCAATGTCGGACACCACCAAGCGCTACATCGACGGCTTCTGGGAATTGCTGGACGAGATCCTGAACGCGGTGTTGTTCGTGCTGATCGGCATGGAAGTCATCGTGGTGCGGTTCTTCGACGGCTTCGCCGTGGTGGCCGTGGCGGCAATCGTTGTCACGCTGCTGTCGCGTGCGCTGACAGTGGGGCTGCCGGTGACGGTCTTCGGTCGCTTCTTCGCCCTGCCTCAGGGTGCCGGCCCGGTGCTGACTTGGGGTGGTTTGCGCGGCGGCATCTCGGTGGCTCTGGCGCTGTCGCTGCCTGCCGGCCCCGAACGCGACGTGCTGCTCGCCATCACCTACTGCGTGGTGGTGTTCTCGATCGGCGTGCAGGGGCTGACGATCGGCAAGCTGGTGCGGCGCGTGGTTCGCGTCTGAGGAGCGTTCTGCAGGCGGCTGCAACCATCGGGAAACAACTGCGAGCGACTGCGAGCCCGGCTTGTCCCGGGCTGACCGCTCAGCCCTTGCGCAGCTGCCGCCGGCGCACCGCCACCGCCGCCAGCCCGAGCCCGAACAGCGCCCAGGTCGTTGGTTCCGGCACCGGCATCGTGCGGACGTTGTCCAGCGCAAACGCCGTCGCGGCGGTGCTGTTGAACGTCACCGTCACGCGGTTGAACCCGGTCACGCTCTGGATGCCTGCGAAGCCGCCGGCGAAGGTGGGGTCGGGGCTGCCGGAATAAGACAGCGAGCCGATCGGCGTGACGCCGTTGAACAGGCTGATCGTCGTTCCGATGGGAACGTTGGTGCTCACCAGCAGCGCGAAGCCGTAGCCGAAAGCCCGCGACAGGCCGGGGAGTGTCATCGTCAAGATGCCGGCGTTGCTGCCGACCGAAACGATGTTCAGCGGATCGACGTTGTTGGTCACCCCGGGCCCGCCATCGAACACGAGTTGGCCGTTGCCGAGCGAATAGGTGTAGAGAATGCCGTCGACGGTCGTGCCGTTGACTTCGCCATTGTTGACCTGCGAGGAGAAGGTGCTCAGGGTCGAGCCGGCGCCGAAGGCTGAGGTACCCACTGCACTGACCTGCGCGAAGGCGGTGGCTGGAACGAGCAGCGCAAGCGCCGAGACTGACATGCACAGCGACATCGATTTCATTGCGACTCTCCTTGGGGGAACCTTTGGACATGACCGACGAACTCGATAAATCCTAACCCGTTATGTGCCGTGCCCACAGCCCCTTGAATCTTGGGCTGGTGGTGGGTGTCTGGGGGCGGTCTGCGTGGCGGCATATCGGCAGCGCTGGTGCTGTCGCTGCCGACCGCATCCGAACGCGATGTGCTGCTGGCTATCACCTACTGCAGGGTGGTTGCTCTAGATCGGTGTGCAGGGCCTGACGATCGGCAAGCTGGGTGCGGCGGGTTGTGCGGGTCAGACCGCCGGTTGCCGAGCCGGTCGGTCGGCCAGCGGTCAGGGAGTAGCCAGCCGCTCGGTGACGAAGCGGATGAAGGCGCGCACCGTGGCGGTTTGCAGCCGCGAAGTCGTGACCGCGTGCACGGCCAGCCGCGGCACGGTCCAGGCGTCCAGCACCGGCAGCAACCTGCCAGCGGCGATGGCCTCGCTGCACAGCGCCGGCGCCAGCGCTGCGACACCGGCGTCGCACTCGGCCAGTGTGCGCATCAGCCCATGGTTGTTGACCGAGTATCGACCGCTGACCGTCACCGTCAGCGCGCGCTGGTGTTCCCGCTCGAAGCGCCAGGTGGCGCTGCGGTCTCCCGCCCCCACGAAGATGCAGTCGTGCCGGTCCAGATCGGCCGGGTGGGCCGGTTCGCCACTGCGCTGCAGGTAGCAAGGCGAGGCGTAGAGGCCCTGGTGCAGCCAGCCCACTCGGCGACTCACCAGACCCGGCTCGCGCACCGTCCCCAGGCGCAGCGCCACATCGACAGGCTCGCCGACCAGATCGCGGTGGCGCGGTGAGAGATCGATCTCGAAGCTCACACCCGGGTAAAGGCTTGCAAACTGCGGCAGCTGGGGCCCCACCAGAGCCACGCCCAGGTCGACCGGCATCGACAACCGCAGATGGCCGGCCGGTTGCTCTGCTTCGCTGCGCAACGCTTCATGGGCGCGACGGGCGGCGTCGACAAGCGGGGCGCAGCGCAGCAGGTGGCGCACACCCGCGCTGGTGGGTTCGACCCGGCGCGTGGTGCGGTCGAACAAGCGCGTACCAACCTGCTGCTCGAAGGCGGCAATGCGCCGCGACAGGGTGGCGGTGGACAGGCCCAGTGCCGCCGCAGCACGGCTGAAGTTGCGCAACCGGGCGACCTCGACAAACAGGACCATGTGCTGCAGATCGTGGGACGGGGTCAGCATGGGCAAATTGTTCATTGCAGCAGTGCAATGGTCAATTGCAAATTTGATGGGTACGCTGCACACGCGCTGGTTGCAGCATCGGTGACCACCACCACGGCCGGAGACGACTCATGAACCGCTTCTCACTCGACGACACCGCAATGATCCTGATCGATCACCAGGTCGGTACCAACACCTGGGCCAGCACCACGCCGCTGGCGCTGCTGCAGCGCAACGTGCTGATCCTGGCGAAGTTCGCCATCGGTACGAACATGCCTCTGGTCTTGACCTCCAGCCAAGAAAGCAACGTCGACATGCAGGGTCAGCTGATGCCGGAGTTGCAAGCCGCCGCGCCGGAGGCGTTTGCCGCACGTATCCAGCGCCAAGGAGTGGTCAATGCCTGGGATGACGAGGCCTTTGCCGCTGCCTGTCGTGGAACCGGCAAGCGCAATTTCATGATGGCTGGAGTGACCACCGACATCTGCGTGGTCGGGCCGGCAATCAGCGCCCAACGCGAAGGCTTCAATGTGCAGGTGGCTTGCGACGCTTGCGGCTCGGGCAACACCATCGCCGAAGAGATGGCCTGGCGGCGCATGGAACGTGCGGGCGTGGCGCTCAGCAGCACCGGCGCAATGGTGGCCGATCTGGTTCGCAACTGGGCATCAACAGCCGGGCAGGTGGCCTTTCCGCTTCTGCTGGGTTGACGCCCGGTCTTCGGCTGCGGTGGCAGCCGCCGTTGCCGATGGACCGGGCGTTGGTGGTTATGCTGCGTTGCGACGCTTGTCAGTCCGACTTGCGACAAGCGCAATCACGAACCGCCGACAGGAGACCCCCATGGCCGACGACGACAAGGAAGTCATCGAGAAGACCGACCTCGAGAAATCGCAGGACATCATCACGCAGATGAAGGAGATGCAGCACTACGCCAAGACCAACATCGAACGGCTGACGGAGCAGTGGCTGAAGATGGACGGCGAGCTGAAGCAGAAAGAGATGGCAAAGAAGATGGAAGGGCTTCTGACCACCCAGAACACCTTCCACGACGACCTGGAAGCGGCCATCACCGAGTACGAGACTCTTTGCGAAGGGATGCAGCCCAAGGTCTGATCCGGCAGGGCTGCAGGGCCCCGGGGTTCGGCCCCAGAATCGAGCCATTGCCGATCGACGGCACCGACGCTTGACGGGTCGGTGCAGTCATCGATTTCGGCCCCCCTTTTGCTTGTTTCGCTCGCCTGCCACGGAGTTCCATGTTCGAAGCCCATCTGCTGGAAGAAGGTTCCCCCCACCCGCGTGGCGCCAGCGCCAGTGAACATGGCGTCAATTTCGCGTTGTTCTCGGCCCATGCCACCAAGGTCGAGGTGTGCATTTACGATGACGCCGGCACCACCGAGCTGGCGCGCATTTCGTTGCCCGAATACACCGACGAGGTCTGGCACGGTTTCGTGCCCGGCCTCAAGGCCGGTGCTCGTTACGGCTACCGCGTGCACGGCCCTTACGAACCCCTGCAGGGGCACCGATTCAACCCGAACAAGTTGCTGCTGGATCCGTATGCCAAGGCCTATGTGGGCGAGTTGACCTGGGGTGACGAGTTGTTCGGCTACACCGTTGGTCACCCCGACGCCGACCTCAGCTTCGACGAACGCGACAGTGCCCACCTGATGCCCAAGTGCGTGGCGGT
>JBDSMV010000236.1:0-6836 GCA_039915715.1 Rubrivivax sp.
CGCAGGTCGGTGCCGTGGTCCAGGTTGAAGCCGCGCAGGTAGAACTGGTTGGCCTTGCCTTCACCGCTGTGCTGGCTGACGACCAGGCCCGGCGTGGCTTCCAGCAGTTCGCCGGGGCGGTAGACGGTGCGGGCTTCCAGCTGCTGCTGGCTGACGGTGCCCACGCTGGCCGAATCGGCGATGCCGATCTGGCCGATGCTGGAGCCGGTGATGGTGATCTGCTGCAGTTGCTGTTCGCCGCCGCCGTAAGCAGGCGTCGTGCACAGCAGGGGCAGGGCCAGCAGCAGGCTGCGGTGGCTGATTTGGGTGTTCAAGTGGAAACTCCATGACAGTCGACAGGGCGAGCCGCCGGGTCACGAAAACCTGCGTGCAGCAGGATCGGCGTGGGTCCGCGCGGCCATGTGGCGCGTGCTGCCGAGATTCGGCAGGGGCGCAATCGCTTGGCTGTCAGCGGCCCTGTGGCGGACGCAGCAACGGCGACGTGCTGCGGCTGTCGAAATCGATCTGCAGCGCCTGCCGCCAGGTCTCACCGCTCCGTGCGTGCACGGTCGCAAGCGCCGTGGGCAAGGCGCCTGGCAGGTCCAAAGCCTGTTGCGCCAGACTCAGCAGCCGCGCCAGTGTGGCGCTGCTGTCGCCGTCGCTTGCGCTGACCTTCCCGATGTCGTTGCCGGCATTGCCTCCGTCGACCGTCACCACGCCGGGCGTGCCGGCCGCATGCGAGTGGTGTTCGACCGCGGAGTGGTGGTGCGGGTGCGCGCCGGCCGGAGCGGCGTGCCGACGCAGCCTTCCGCCGAAGGGCAGGCGGCTGTCGGAAATTGACTGGCGCTCACCCGCCGCGTCCCGGCCGGCCTCGGCTGCGACCGGCAGTCGATGGAAATGTCCTGCCGCGCGCTGCGCACCGATCGCCAGCCCCTGGGCCGCCAAGCATGTGATCAGCAGCCACAAGACCCAATGCCAATGCCCGCGCCAGGCTGATGCGGGCAGCGATGGCAAGCGCATGGATGCGGACGAATGAGGCATCGACAAGGTTTGGTCGGTGCGGATGGGTGCGAGCGAAACGGGCCGGACGTCTCGGCGAGAGGCTACAACGCCATCGTGACAATCCGGAAATCCGGGTCTTCGGGATAGCGCGCCACCTTGAAGCCCAGGCTGTCCATCAGGCGCAGCATGGCCGCGTTGTTCGACAGCACCAACCCCATGATTTCCGCCAGTCCCTTGCTGCGTGCCACCTCGATGATCGACAGCATCAGCCGCGAACCCAGCCCGCGCCCGGCGTGGTCGTCGGCCACCAGCAGTGAAAACTCGCAGCTGCGGCCGTCGGGGTTGGTGATGATGCGACTCACACCCACGATACGTCCGGGCGGCACCGCTGGATGCGCAAGCGGTGGCGATCGTTCGTGGGATTCGGTCGCTTCCAAGGGTTTACCTTCGCGGAGCGCGGCCACCGCTACCAGCGCCATCTCGCGGTCGTAGTCGATCAACGTGAAGCGCGCCAGCATCCGCAGCGGCAACTCGGCCATCGCACTGGCGAACCTGAAGTAGCGGCTTTCGGCCGACAGCCCGCGCACCAGGGTCTGCAGCATCTCGGCGTCGCCGGGGTGGATCGGCCGCACCGTGACCCGGTCGCCGCCCTTCAATTGCCATTCGCGTTCATGGCCGTCGGGGTAGGGCAGGATCGCGAGGCGGCTCTCGCCGGCACGCTGACTGCCGCGGTCTTCGACCACGATCCGCGCATCCACCGCCACCACGCCCTGCTTCGGGTCGAGGCCCACGATCAACGGGTTGATGTCCATCTGCTGCAGTTGCGGCAGCACGCACACCATCTCGCTCACCCGCAGCAGCACCCGCTCCAGTTGCGCCAGGTCCACAGCCGGTGCGCCGCGCCAGGAGCGGAGCATTTCGGCGGCGCGCGAGCGTTCGATCAGGCGCCGCGCGAGAAAGGCGTTGAGCGGCGGCAGCTCGATCGCCCGGTCGGCGATCAGCTCGATCATCGTGCCGCCGGCGCCGAAGCTGATGACCGGGCCGAAGGGTTCGTCGGTGGTCACGCCCACATAGACCTCGCGCCCGCGCCTGGCCATCGGCTGCACGCTGATGCCGTTGATGCGGGCCTCGGGCCGGGCCCGACTGACGCGCTGCATCAGTTCCTGGTATCGGTCGCGCACCTGCGCGGCGCTCTGCACGTCCAGCACCACGCCACCGGCCGAGCCCGTGGCTTCACCGTCCGGATCCCCGATCAGGTCACTCTTGTGCGGGATGTCGGGCGAGTCGACCTTCAGCGCCACGGGGTAGCCGAGTTGGCTCGCAATCAGCATCGCCTCGTTGGCGCTGCGGGCCAGCATCGTGCGGGTCACGGGGATGTGAAAGGCCGCCAGCAATGCCTTGCTCTCGATCTCGGTCAGCACCTGACGGCGCTCGGCCAGCACGCTCTCGATCAGGATCCGCGCGCCTTCGATGTCGGGCGCAGCGCCTTCGGACAGGGTCGGCGGTGTCTGCTGCAGCAACTGCTGGTTGCGGTAGTAACTCGTGATGCTGTTGAAGGCGTCGACCGCGGCCTCGGGCGTGCGGAACACCGGCATCTGCAGGGTCGCCAGGTGCTCGCGCGCCGGCCGGGCGCTGGCTTCCCCCATCCAGCAGCCGATCACGGGTTTGGCAGTCGGCGAGAACACCTGCCCGATCGCCGCCGCCACGGCATCGGCACCGGTTTCGGTCAGCGACTCGGTGCTGAACTTGGGCGAATGGATCAACAGCACGCCGTCGACGCCGCGGTCGGCCACCGCCGCCTGCATCGCCTGCACATAGGCGTCGGCGCCGGCTTGTTCACCGAGGTCGTCGACGCGAGCGATCACCAGACCCAATGTGTCGGCCCAGTCTGCCGCCAACACCGCCGGGCCGCCGCCGTTGGTGACGATGGCGAGTCGCTCGCCGGCCGGCCTGAAGCGCGATGCCAGGCACTGCGCGGCCGAGAACAGCTGCGTGAACTGCCGCACCCGCACCACCCCGGCGCGCCGCAGCGCGGCTTCGAAGACATCGTCGCTGCCGACCATCGCCGCCGAGTGGGTGATGGCCACCTTCGAGCCCGCGGCCTTCCGGCCGGCCTTCATCACCACCACCGGCTTCGAGTAGGCGGCCACCCGCAGCGCACTCATGAAGCGGCGCGCGTCGCGGATGCCTTCCATGTAGACGAGGATGCTCTGCGTCCCAGCGTCGGCCGCCAAGAAGTCCAGCACTTGCGGCAGTTCGACAGCGGTGTTGGGCCCCAGCGACACCACGGCCGAGAAGCCGACGGCGTGGTGGCGGGCCCAGTCGAGCATCGCGGCGGTCAACGCGCCCGATTGCGACACCAGCGCCAAGGGGCCCGCTGCGGCCAATGGGCCGAGGGTGCTCAGGTTGAGCTTGAGCGCCGGCCGCTGCAGGCCGAGGCTGTTGGGACCCAACAGGTGCACGCCGTATTGCTGCGCGGTCTTGTGCAACTCGGCGCAGACAGCGCCGGGCAGGCCACCCGTCAATACCAGCGCAGCCCGAACCCGGATGCGGCCGGCCACTTCCAGCGCTGCTGAGACTTGCTCGGCAGGCAGCGCGATCACGGCCAGGTCGACCCGCGACGCTGCCAGATCGGCGAGCGTGCCGCTGGTGTCGATGTCGAGCCAGCGCAACGGAAATCCCGGCGGCATGCTGGCCAGCGCCTGGCGCAGCGCGCGGGCTTCGGGTGTCGACGGCGCGCGGTTGTTACCGGGGTCGGGGTCGGAGTCGGGGTCGGAGTCGGGGTCGCCGGCGAAGGCGACGATCGAAGCCGGATTGAACAAGGGCGAGAGGTAGTGACGGTCCATGACAGCCGGGTCCATCCGCGAAAGCGGTCGAGCATAGGCGAGCTGCGGTGGCTGCGAAGCTGGGGGGCAGACCTCGGGCGCAAGGCGTGGCAGCATCGGCGCCATGCCCGCACAGCCGCAGACCCGCGTGCCGCCGTCGCCAGACCTGCTCGACGACGCGCTGCTGCGCGAGATCGCGCGCCGCGGCACGGTGCGCAGCTACCCTGCCAACGCGGTGCTGGTGACCGAAGGTGATGTCTCGGACGCGCTCTACATCCTGCTGTCGGGGCGCGTCAAGGTCTACGGCTCAGGTGTCGACGGACGCGAGATCGTCTACTCGATCCCGGTCGCCGGTGAGTACTTCGGCGAACTGACGCTTGACGGTGGGCCGCGCTCGGCATCGGTGATGACGCTGGAGCCCACCAGCTGTGCGGTGGTGACGGGGGCTGAGACGCGCACATTCTTGGCCAGCCACCCCGACTTCGCCCTGCACCTGGTGCACAAGCTGATTCGCTGCGTGCGGGCGTCGACCGAACACGTCAAGAGCCTGGCGCTGGAGGATGTCTACGGCCGTGTCGCGCGACTGCTGCGCACGCTGGCGGAAGAAGCTCCCGCACCCGCGTCCGAGCCGCAGCGGGCGCTGCCCGAGCGGTTGACGCAGCAGGACATCGCCGAACGGGTGGGCTCGTCGCGTGAGATGGTCAGTCGCATCTTCAAGTCATTGATCGAAGGCGGCTACATCGAACGCCGCCAGGGCCGCATCGTGCTGTTGCGCAAGCTTCCGCAACGTTGGTAGCGCCGGGTGACGCCAATCGCGCAGGGCCCGGGGAATCGATGCTCGACGCGCTGAGCGCGGCGCTCGGTCAGTTCACCGACTCGCTTGCGCAACCCGATCAGGTGCTGGCGGCGGTGGCTGCCGTGCTGGGCGGGCTGCTGGTGACCGTCAGCGCGTTCGTTCGCACGATGATCCCGCTGCGCTGGCTGGCAGTGGGCAGCAACATCGGCTTCATCGTCTACGGTGCGCTGCACCCGTCGCTGGTCATGGTGGTGCTGCACTGTGTGTTGCTGCCAGTCAACCTGGTGCGGGTCGGCCAGATGGTGTGGTTGTCGCGCCGGGTTTTCAAAAGCACGTCGGACCCGCAGCAGCTGCAGATCTGGCTGCGGCCCTACATGCGCAGCCGGCGCCGCAAGGCCGGCGCAGTGTTGTTCGAGCGCGGTGCCGTGGCCGACCGCATGTACTACCTGGCGCTGGGCCGGGTCGAACTGCCGGATGTGGGCCGGGTGCTCGAAGCCGGGCAGATGTTCGGCGAGATCGCCTTCTTCGCACCCGACCGCCGCCGCAGCAGTTCGGCCCGCTGCCTGACCGACTGCACCGTCCTGTCGATCGACGAAGCCACCTTCAAGCAACTGGTCTACCAGAACCCGGGCTTCGGGCTTGCGGTGGTGCAGCTGATCGCGGGCCGGCTGACGCAAGACATCGCAAGGCTGCAAAAAAACTCTCGCGGAGCGCCAGAGCCCGATCCGTCCAACGCAAATGTCGCAGGACCGGTGGTCCAAACGGAATTGGCAGACGACCAGCGCTGACCAGACCGGTGGTCGTGGTGGTGTCGCCGATCAGGAAGTCGAGGCAACGGATCGAAGCGCCCGGCGACGCCGCTGCGCTGCGACCCAGGGCGCCAGCGCAGCCAGCCCGAGTGCGGTCAACAGCAGCGTGCCGGACTCGGGCACCGCCACCACCGGCACCGGCAAGAGGCCGATGCCGCCCTCGCCCAGGCTGGGTGGGAGTGAGTCGATCGGCAGCGGCGGGCGCAAGGCGGTGGCGATGGGCGGCGTCGTTGGCGGGCCATCGGTCGGCACCGACGGAGTGGGTGATGGCGCTGGCGATTCGGGCGCGGAGGGTCCTGCCGGAGCGCCGCCGTTGCCGGCGATAACGCCCCCGACGCCATTGCCCCCGCTCGGGAACCCGGCATTCGAGTTCGACTGCGCACCGCCCGCACCGCTTGCACCACCCAAGGCAAAGAGCCCATCACCGGGTCTGCCGGCATCGACACCTGCCTGCTCGGCAAAGCTGCTGCCGGCGCCAGGCGCATCGAACTGCAGCTCGGAGGTGGGCGCCACGGCGACCTCGGGCTCGGCATCCTTTTTCGCGTTCGGACGCGCTGGCGGGGCTTCGGGCGCGGGCTCCAACCGCGTCACGCGGCTCACGTTGCGGCACACCGTCGGCACGATCAGGCAGTGCCCGTCTTCGCAATACACCAGGCCGCGTTCGACCGCGCTGTCTTTCCACTGGCTGCGGGTGACGGTGCCGCAGATCTGGCCGCCGCCGAAATGCATCTGCCGCAATTCAGGTGCGTAGCGGTGCTTGCCGGTGATGCTGTCGCGGCGAATGGCGGCGATCTCGTCGTACTGCCGCGCGGCCATGCGGCGCTTCAGCGCGGTTCGCGTGGCCTCAGGAATGTCCTTGTAGCGGTCGACCGCGTTGACGACATTGCCAACGAACGCATCGGCACCGGGCCGGTCCCAGGAACAGCTGGGTACCGTGGCGGTGGAGGCTGCAAGGGCGGCTGCAAACAACAGGGGCATCGTGGGTGCTATGGATGCTGATGCGGGCTGGGCACCGGATGCGGTTCATTCTAGGAAGCGAACCCCCGAATTGGGTGGTCATTCCTGCCCAGTCGATCCGCCTGCGCAACATCGCACGGTGCAATGTCACAACCACACACACCGAACCATCGATGCAGCCCGAACGCGCTTCCCAGGCGGCGATCAGGGCGGCGAAGGAACGCCCTCGCTGCCTCCGGCGGCCATCCACGCATGCCAGCCTTCGACTCCCAGCGCCTGCAGCGTTTCAATGTTGCGTTCGTAGATGGTGGCCGCATCCGGCACCGACGCCACCGCGCGCGCCACGCTGTCTTCGCGCAGCAGGTGCAGGGTCGGATGGGGCGACCGGTTCGTGAAATTGGCGGCATCGTCGGCGGCGCTGTCGGCAAAACGGTACAGCGGGTGAAAGCTCGCGATTTGCAATACACC
>JBDSMV010000298.1:0-4528 GCA_039915715.1 Rubrivivax sp.
TCCGCCCTCGCCGCGTGCAAGCTCGCATTCAGACCTCTGGATGGAGCTGTCATGCCGTTTGAGGAGGTACATTGCCCCGATGAAGCGACGCTGCCGTGCGCGCGGATTCATGGCTCGATGCCGCCGCGGCCCATGCCCCGTCGGCTGCCCTTGTGACCTCTTGGAGATCGAACCCCCATGTGCGGCATCTGCGGTGAACTGCGGTTCGATGGCCTGCCGGCCGATCGCTCGGCGGTCGATCGCATGTCGAACGCGATCGCCCGGCGGGGCCCGGATCACGCCGGCGTCTTCAGTGACGGCCCGCTGGCCTTCGGCCACCGCCGCCTGGCCGTCATCGACCTGAGCGCCGATGCCGATCAGCCGATGGTCGATGACGCACTGAACTTGGTGCTGGTCTTCAACGGCACGATCTACAACTACAAGGAACTGCGCGCCGAACTGCTCGGCCTCGGCTACCGCTTCTTCTCGGAAGGCGACAGTGAAGTCATCTTGAAGGCCTACCACGCCTGGGGTGCGCGCTGTGTGCAACGCTTCTTCGGCATGTTCGCGTTCGCGGTATGGGACCCGCGCGATGCGAGCCTGTTCATGGCCCGGGACCGCTTCGGCATCAAGCCGCTGTACTACTCGCTGAACGACTCGAGGCTGCGTTTTGCTTCCACTCCGCAAGCCCTGTTGGCCGCTGGCGATGTGGACACCCGCATCGACCCGGTCGCGTTGCACCACCACTTCACTTTGCACGCGGTGGTACCGGCGCCGCGCACCATCCTGCAGGGCGTGCGCAAGCTGCCACCCGCGACCACGATGACGATTCGCAGCGACGGCCGGATCGAGGAAGCCGTCTACTGGACGCTGGATGCGACGCGGCTGGCGGCACCGCTGTCGGAGTCGCAATGGCTGGCTGCCACCCGCGAGGTGATGGTGCGGGCGGTCGAGCGCCACCGTCTCGCCGCCGATGTCCCCGTGGGCGTGCTGCTGTCCGGTGGCCTGGACTCCAGCTTGCTGGTGGGCCTGCTGGCCGAACACGTGGATGATCTGCAGACCTTCTCGATGGGTTTCCAGACCCTCGGCGAAGGCACCGAGAAAGCCGATGAGTTCGAGTTCTCGGACCAGGTGGCCACGCAATTCAAGACGCGGCACCACAAGTACCTGATTCCCTACGACGAAGTGTTGCGCCGCCTGCCCGAAGCGGTGTTGCAGATGTCCGAGCCGATGGTGAGTCAGGATGTGATCGCCTTCTACCTGCTGGGCGAGCGGGTGTCCAAGCACGTGAAGGTGGTGCTTTCAGGCCAGGGTGCCGACGAGGTCTTCGGCGGCTACTTCTGGTATCCCCGGATGGAGGCTGCCGAAGGCTCGGCCCTCGAACGCTTTCGCAGCCACTACTTCGACCGCGACCACGACGAGTACCTTCAGATGGTGACCGCCGCCCATCACGTGCCCGACGTGACAGCCGAGCTGGTGGCGACCGCCTTGGCGCAGCCTCAGGCCGACACCTTCATCGACCAGGTGTTGCGCTTCGACACCACCACGCTGGTGGTGGACGACCCCGTCAAGCGCGTGGACAACATGGCGATGGCCTGGGGCCTGGAAGCGCGTGTGCCGTTCCTGGACCACGAACTGGTGGAACTGGCTGCGCACATGCCCCCGGAACTGAAGCTCAAGCAGGGCGGCAAGTTCCCGCTCAAGGCGATCTCCCGCGGTGTCATCGCCGATGCGGTGATCGACCGGCCGAAAGGTTACTTTCCGGTGCCCGTTCTCAAACACGTGAGTGGTGAGTTCCTCGCCTTCATGCGTGGCATCCTGGATTCAGATGCCTGCAGACGGCGCGGTCTGTACGAGCGGGCCTATGTCGACAAGTTGCTCGCGGCACCCGAAGCCTGGTTCACCCGCATCCAGGGCAGCAAGCTGTGGCATCTGACGCTGCTGGAGCTGTGGCTGCAATTGAACGTCGACACACCCCAGCCGTCGGAATGACGGCGCCGCGAACGGCTCGATCACGCCCGCCCCCTTTCCAAGGAGCTTCAACCATGTACCAACGGATTCTGGTTCCCGTGGACGGCAGTCCGACGTCGAACACGGGGCTCGCCGAAGCCATCAAGCTGGCCCGACTCACAGGGGGCCGCGTGCGGGTGCTGCATGTCGTCGACGAGATGCCCTTTCTGATGAGTTCCGACGGCGTCGCCTCCATGCCGGGCGACATCTTCACGTTGCTCAAGGACACCGGCAAGTCCATTCTGGAAGGCGCCCGCGCGACGGTCGACGCAGCAGGCATCCGCGTCGAGGCGGCGCTGTTCGACAGCCTCAGCGGGCGCCTGTGCGACCGTGTGGCCGCGCAAGTGAAGGAATGGGACGCCGATGTGATCGTGCTCGGAACCCGCGGCCGGCGCGGCGTCGGGCGCATGTTCCTGGGCAGCGACGCCGAACAGATCGTTCGAACATCCACGGTGCCGGTGCTGCTTGTCCGCGGCACGGCCCTCGAAGGCGACTCCCTGCCATCGGCCGGCCCAGCCGACGCCCGTTCAAAGACATCGTGATGGCGGAGGTTCACGGCGTCTACAGCAGGCTCGAGACGACGTTCGCGGCACGCTCCGACAAGCGCGAAAGCCAACTGCGGCGCCGGAACGTCTGGAGCTGAATCTCGTCCGCGAAACGGATATCTTCCATAAAGAGCGACTCCATCGTTGCCGCGACCGCCGGATCCAGGCACAGCAGTGCGACCTCGTTGTTGTAGGCCATCGAGCGGTTGTCGAAATTCATCGTCGTGATTCCCACCCACAGGCCGTCCACCACGAATGTCTTGGCATGCATGGCAGTCGGCTGGTACTCGTAGATCCGCACGCCGGCCTCGAGCAGCGCTTCGTACCGGTTGCGGCCCGCCAGCAAAACTGTCTTGACATCGGTGCGCTCGCCGTTGGTGAGCACCCGCACGTCGACACCGCGGCGCGCGGCATCGGTCAAGAGCTGCATGAAGTCCGCATCCGGAATGAAGTAGGCGTTGCTCAGATAGAGCCGCCGTCGGGCGCTCGCGATCGTGAGCGCGAGCACCCGTTCGGCGCTGGTGCTCCCGGTCACGGCCGGGCTGTAGAGCAGCGTGACGGGAGCCGTCTGGGCGCGTGCTGCTGGCGTGCTGTCGCGCGCCGCAAGGAAGTGCTCTCCGGCCAGAAGCTCGCCGGTCGCCTCGGCCCACTGGGCGACGAAGGCGGCCTGGAGTTGCGCCACGGCCGAGCCGGTGAAACGCGCGTTGGTGTCGCGCCATTCGCCCGGCAGGCGTCCCGCTCCGAGCCACTTGTCGTCGAGGCCGAAACCGCCCGTGTACCCCACCGCCCCGTCGATGACGATGCCGCGCACATGGGTCCGGTGCGAGGCACGGTCCAGCACGTACCACCGGAAGGGTCGGAACTCTGCGGTCTTCACGCCCGACTGACGCAACAGATCGAGTTCCCGACGCGGAAAATCCGCCGCGCCGAAAGCGTCGTACAGGACGTAGACCTTGACGCCGGCACGAGCGCGTGCTGCCAGTGCGCGCGTCGTGCGGTCCATCACGGTGCCCGCGCCGAGGTAGTAAATTTGCACGGTGATGGAGCGTTGCGCAGAGGCCAGATCCTCCCAGATCGGCTCGAAGGTGTCGTCACCGTTGCTGAGCACCTCGACCGCGCTGCCTGCCGCCAGCTTCGCGCCTGTGAGAAGGGTCAGCGTCTGCGCGAATGCCGGGTCCGACACCGCGGGCAGTTCGCCGGCCTGATGCGCAATCACGTTGCGCACCAGGGAACTGCGAAAGACATGCGGCAGCCCCGCAAGGGCGAGCATGAGCAGCGGCACGCCCACCACGAACAGGATCGCGATCGCCCAGGCCGCACGCCACCCTGCGCGCAGCCACCGCTGGGGCCACGCACGCAGGCGCAGCATGGGGGTCTAGAGCCAGCGGCGCAACGCGCGTCCGATGGCTTCCAGCGGCAGGTTCTTCCAGGATCGCCGGGACCAGTTGTCTCCGAGGATCCAGCGCGATGTCAAAGCGTCTTCGCAGAACTGCCGACGCAAGCGTTCGCAATCATCGGGCGCGGTCATCGTCAGCAACAGTTCGTGGTTGAGAAAGAAGCTTCGGTAATCGATGTTGGCACTTGCTAGCGTGGCCCAATCTCGGTCGACCAGCACGGTCTTCGCGTGCAGCATGCGGGGCAGGTATTCGTGGATGCGCACGCCGGCGGCAATCAGCGAAGCATAGAGCGCTTGCGCCGCCCAGCGCGTGATCGGCACATCGCTCTTCGCCGGAACCAGCAGTCGCACGTCGACACCCCGGCGCGCGCAGGCCAACAGCTGTCGCAGGGTGGACAGGTCGGGAACGAAGTAGGGGGTCGTGAGATAGACGCGCTCGCGGGCCGATTCGAAGGCCTCGGCATAGAGGCAGCGGATGCGATGGCGGCAGGCGCGCGAGTGGTTCGAGACGAGTTGAAGCTCGTGCACGCCGCGCTGAACCGGCGTCCAGCGGCGGTGCCCGCGCCAGAACGCGTCGAAGAGGTGGGCCGCATCGGAG
>JBDSMV010000302.1:0-10899 GCA_039915715.1 Rubrivivax sp.
CCACCGCCACCACCGTAGCCACCGCTACCACCACCGCCGTAGCCACCACCACCGGTGCTGCCGCCGCCGCCATAGCCACCACGGCTGCCGCCACCGCCGCCACCACCGTAGCCGCCACCACCACCGCCGCCGCCCGGACGCTCCTCACGCGGGCGCGCCTCGTTGACAACGATGGCGCGGCCATCGATCGGCTGGCCGTTCATGCCGTTGATGGCAGCCTGAGCTTCCGCGTCGGTGCCCATTTCCACGAAACCGAAGCCCTTGGAGCGACCGGTTTCGCGGTCCATCATGACCTTGGCCGACGACACGCTGCCATAGGGCGAAAATGCTTCCAGAAGCGAATCGTCACGGACCGAATAAGCCAGATTGCCGACGTACAGTTTGTTTCCCACGGGGAGCCCTCAAAAATTCATGAAAACCATGTGGAGCTCAACCCTGCTTTGACCCGTTGATGGCCGAGGAGGCGAAAGGCGCGGCTGCCAGACACAGACTAGTGATTATGTTGCCGACCGCAGCGACGGTGTAAAGATGGCCTGGACCGAGTGTTGTTTTGATGCCTGCATCTGGGCGGGTTCCCGCGCATCGACGGGGCTCGAGCCGCGGCCAGACAGGCGGTGGCAGGGTTGGAGCCGATGCGTGCTGCAGGCGTCCAGGCCCGTACAGTCGCGTCATGGACCTGCTCAAGCCGTTGATCGCGTTGCTGGCGATCGTCAACCCGATCGGGGTGGTGCCTTTCTTTATCCATTTCACACAAGGTTTCAATCGTCAGGAACGCCAGCGCACGATTCGGGTGGCTTCGTTCAGCGCCTTCGTGGTGATTGCGGTCAGCGCGGTGGCGGGCTTGTCGATCATCCAGTTCTTCGGCATCTCGCTGGCCTCGTTCCAGGTTGGTGGCGGCACCTTGCTGTTGATCAGCTCGCTCACGATGCTCAATGCCCAGCCGGCCGAAACCAAGCCCAGCGACATCAGCGAAGGCAAGGACAAGGTCGACGCGGGCGCCAGCATTGCCGTGGTGCCGCTGACGATTCCGTTGCTGACCGGGCCGGCCACGATTTCGACGATCGTGATCTATGCGCAGAAGACCACCCATCTCTGGCAGCACGCGGTGCTGGTGGGTTATGGGGTGGTGATCGGCCTCGTGACCTTTATTGCCTTCTCGGCTTCGGGGCGCATCGCGCGTGTGCTGGGGCAAACCGGCATCAATGTCATGACCCGCCTGATGGGTCTGATCTTGGCTGCGATGGCGGTCGAGCTGCTGGCCGACGGGCTCATCAAGTTGTTCCCCGTGTTGGCCACGTCGCTGACGTTGCCGCGACCCGGCTGAACGGCCCCGGCGCGATGGCCACCGACGGCGGCACCTTCGACCACGTGATCATCGGCGCCGGCACCGCCGGTTGCCTGCTGGCCAACCGCCTGTCGGCAGACCCGCAATGCCGCGTGCTGCTGGTGGAAGCCGGCGGGCGCGACGACTACCACTGGATCCACATCCCGGTCGGCTACCTGTACTGCATCGGCAACCCGCGCACCGACTGGCTCTACCAGACCGAAGCCGACCCCGGGCTCAATGGCCGTTCGCTGCGCTACCCGCGAGGCAAGGTGCTGGGCGGCTGTTCCAGCATCAACGGCATGATTTACATGCGCGGCCAGGCCCGCGACTACGACGGTTGGGCCGCTCAGGTCGGCGATGCCGCCTGGAGCTGGGCGCAATGCCTGCCGTTCTTCAAGCGCCACGAAGACCACTGGCGTGGCGCCAGCGACCTGCACGGTGGCGGCGCCGAATGGCGGGTCGAGCGCCAGCGACTGTCATGGCGGATCCTGGACGCGTTCGCGGCGGCGGCGCAGCAGGCCGGCATTCCGGCCACCGACGACTTCAACGGCGGCGACAACGAAGGCGTGGGCTACTTCGAGGTCAACCAGAAGCGGGGTGTGCGTTGGAACACCAGCAAGGCTTTTTTGCGGCCGGTGGTGTCTAGACCCCATCTGACCGTGTGGACCGGCATGCAAACTACGCGCGTGCTGCTGGAAGGTCAGCGTGCGGTGGGGGTCGAGCTGCAGCCCGTGGCCGGCGGTGAGCCGTTGCAGGTTCGGGCGGCGCGCGAAGTGATCCTGGCCGCCGGCGCCATCGGCACGCCGCAGTTGCTGCAGTTGTCGGGCATCGGTGCGCCTGCGCTGCTGCACGCGCACGGCATCGAGCCGCTGCACGGGTTGCCCGGAGTCGGCGAGAACCTGCAGGACCACTTGCAGATCCGCGCCGTCTTCGCCGTCGAAGGCGTGCGCACGCTGAACACCCTGGCTGGCTCGTGGTGGGGCAAGGGCCTGATCGGGCTCGATTACCTGGCCCGGCGCCGCGGGCCGATGAGCATGGCGCCGTCGCAGCTCGGCGCCTTCACCCGCTCGTCGCCCGACCGACCTCACCCCAACCTGGAGTTCCATGTTCAGCCGCTGTCGCTGGATGCCTTCGGCGAACCGCTGCACCGCAATGAAGCCTTCACCGCCAGTGTGTGCAACCTGAACCCATCGTCGCGCGGGTCGGTGCGGCTGCGATCGCCGAACCCGCAGGACGCGCCGCGGATCCAGCCCCACTACCTGTCGACCGACGAAGACCGCACGGTGGCAGCCGAGTCTTTGCGGCTGGCGCGGCGCATCGCTGCGATGCCGGCGCTGGCGCCGTTTCGCCCACGCGAGGTCAAGCCCGGCGTGGAGTTTGAAAGTGACGACGAATTGGCGCGGCTGGCCGGCGACATCGGCACCACCATCTTCCACCCGGTGGGCACCTGCCGGATGGGCGCGGCGGACGACTCGCGCGCGGTGGTCGACGCGAGGCTTCGGGTGCATGGGATGCAGGGCCTGCGGATCGCCGATGCCAGCGTGATGCCCACCATCACCAGCGGCAACACCAACGCCCCGACCTTGATGATTGCCGAGCGCGCAGCGCAGTGGATCACGGCGGGCGGCTGACGGGGTCGACGGAGCGAACCGAACCGAGGGGTTGGCCCGGTTGTGGCAGGGGCTATCGGCGCCTACAGTGGTTCCGCTGGGAGTGTGCGGGTCAAGCCGGCGCGCTCCCGGGGGTCAGAGGAGACGACAGGCACAACAAGATCGACTGAACCAGATCAGCCGCCCGAGGGTTTGCAGGGCAGGTTGGCTTTCACCAGCGCCGCGAGTCGGCGCTTTTTTGTGTCTGTCGGGAGTCGGCATTGTGTCTGCCACGAGCCTTCGCGGTGCGTCCCGTGTCAGACCCCCACGTCTGCCAGGCCTTGTCCGGCCTGTTCGGGCCTTCTGCCGGCGGCATGCTGACCTAGCATGCGACGACCCCCGACTGCCGAAGCCCGCCATGTCCGTGAATCCCGAGTTGCGAACGCTGGAAATCGACATCCCGGCCCAGCCCCAGGCATTGGTGCGGCTGTCGCTGATGCTGGCGCAGGATCCGATCGACCTGCCCGCGGCTTCAACGCTGATCGAAAGCGACATGGCGCTGGCCGCGGCAGTGATGAAGGCGGTCAATTCGTCGCTTTATGGGCTCAAGGGACGCGTGCAGAGCGTGCAGCAAGCCGTCACCTATCTCGGCATGCGCGAAGTCGCAGCCATCACCTTCGAGATGGGACTGCGCGCAGTCTTTCCGCCCGCGGCCGAGCTGGAGCCGATGTGGACCCGCGCCGCGCGGCGCGGGTTGCTGATGGGCCGGCTGGGCGCTTCGATGTCGCTGGATGCGTGGGCGGCGCATTCGGCCGGGCTGTTTGAGGAATGCGGCAAGGCGGTGCTGTTTCGCCATGCCCCCGACCACTATCGATCGATGCTGCGCGCTGCCACTTCCGATGCCGAGCTGGCGTCGATGGAGCATGCCGGCTTCGGGGTCAGTCACGACGCGCTTGGAGCTGCCCTGTGTGAAAGCTGGGGGCTCGGTGCCGCGGCAGTGGCCAGCGTGCGCCACCACCTGTCGGTGCGAGCGGGTGGCCCGTTACCCGAGTTGCAGGCCCGGCGCCCGGTGTGTGCGCTGTCGGCGCTGGCGCATGCGTTGATGGAGGAGCCGCAGACGCTCGACGAGGTGGCGACGCGGGTGGCCCCCCAGGCCGACCTGGACCTGACCTTGCTGCTGCGGGCCGCCGGGCTGGCGCGCAAGCAGCTCGACGGACGCGACGCCGCCAAACGATCAGACACCGGCGCCGAGGCCCAGCCGGCCTGAGGAAAGCCCGTCTGTTGCGACGGCGATGGATTCGCTAGCGTTCGGGCCTCATTCATTCAGGCGGCGCGTTGCCAGGCGGGCCGAACCCACATGGCCACCAGCGCTTTTGCAACTCCCCCTTCCGCAGCCGCGGCCGACTCCCTCGCGCTGCAACGCCTCTACCACTGGGAGAAGACGGCACCCGACCGCATGGTCTTCACGCAGCCCACCGGCGGGGGCGCGGTCACGGAGTACACCTGGGGCCAGGTGATGGACCAGACCCGGCGCATGGCCACCCACCTGCAGAGCCTTGGCCTGAAGCCCGGCGACAAAGTGGCGATGCTGGCCAAGAACACCGCCCACTGGATGATGTCCGACTTCGCGATCTGGCTCGCCGGTTGCGTCTCGGTGCCGCTCTATCCGACCCTGGCTGCGGGCACCATTCGCCAGATCCTGCAGCACAGCGAAGCCAAGCTGTTGTTCATTGGCAAGCTCGACGGCTGGGAAGGCATGAAGCCCGGGGTGCCCGAAGGCCTGTCCTGCATCGCGTTGCCACTGGCGCCCGCCGATGTACTGGCCGCCTATCCCCGCTGGGACGATCTGATTGCCACGGTGCAGCCGTTGAAGGGCAACCCGGTGCGCCCCGCCGACGATCTCGCGACCATCATGTACACGTCGGGCACCACCGGGGCACCGAAGGGCGTGATGCACAACTTCGGCAGCTTCGCGCTGGCGGTGCAGCAGGGTCTGACGCGAGTCAAGATGAACCAGGACTCGCGCATGCTCTCGTATCTGCCGCTGTCGCATGTGGTCGAACGAGCGCTGGTCGAGCACGGCATGCTGGCCACCGGCATGCAGGTCTATTTTGCCGAGAGTCTGGAAACCTTCACGCAGGACTTGCAGCGCGCCCGGCCCACGGTGTTCTTCTCGGTTCCCCGGCTGTGGGTCAAGTTCCGCCAGGGCATCGGCCACAAGATGCCACCGGCCAAGCTGGACCGGCTGTTGAAGATCCCGATCCTGTCGGGCATCGTCAAGAAGAAGATCTTGAACGCGCTGGGGCTGCAAGACTGCGTGTTCGCGGCCGCCGGCGCCGCGCCGACCCCGCCAGAGTTGCTGCGCTGGTATGCGCGGCTCGGTCTCAACGTCGCCGAGGGTTACGGCATGACCGAGAACCTGGGGGCGAGCCACATCAGCGATGGCGGCGCGGCCACCGTCGGCACGGTCGGTCGTCCCTACGACATGGTGCAGTGCCGCATCGACCCGGCCAACGGCGAGATCCAGGTCAAGGCGCCGTGGACCATGATCGGCTACTACAAGGAGCCCGAGATGACGCGGGCCACGATGACCGACGACGGCTGGCTCAAGACCGGCGACAAGGGCGCCATCGACGGCGGCGGCAACCTGAAGATCACGGGCCGCGTCAAGGACCTGTTCAAGACCAGCAAGGGCAAGTACGTGGCCCCGGCCCCGATCGAAGACCGCCTGGTGATGCACGACGCGCTGGAAGCCTGCTGCGTCACCGGTGCCAACCTGGGCCAGCCGCTGGCGCTGGCGATGCTGAACCCGGAAGCCGTTCGCAAGGCCGGCAGCGCCGAAGGCAAGGCCGAGATCGAAGCCTCGATGGCAGCGCACCTGAAGTCCATCAATGCCACGCTCGACCCGCACGAACAACTGGACTGCGTGGTGCTGATGGCCGACGCCTGGACGGTCGACAACGACATCATCACGCCCACCTTCAAGGTCAAGCGCAACCGCATCGAGGACCTGTTCGCCAAGCACTACGACGAGTGGATCGGCCAGCGCAGGAAGGTCATCTGGCAAGGAATGTAGAAATAGGGCTCCAAGGTTGCTGGCGCTCAGTGGCCCAGGGCCAGTTCGGCCGCTGCCAGGTCTTCGAGTGCGGTTCCTACCGACTTGAAGACGGTGACCACTCGGGCGCCGGCTTCGGTGTCCGGGCGGCCCTGAACGCTGCCGCGGCACAAGGTCGCCAGGGTGCCTTGCAGCTCGTCGGCATTGAAGCTGCCGGCGGCCATCGCTTCTAGCAGGTCGCCGGATTTGTGCAGCGCTTCTTCGGTGTCGACCCAGACCCGGCTCTTGTCGAAGCACGCGGCATCCGTCTCCCGCATCGCCGGGGTGAAGCTGCCGATCAGGTCCAGGTGAGTACCTGCTTGCAGCCACGCGCCTTGCACCAGCGGGGCGGTCGACAGCGTGGCGCAGCTGACGATGTCGGCATCGGCGACCGCTGTTTGCAGGTCAGTGGCCGCACAAGCATCGATGCCGTCTTCGCGCCAGCGGGCCGCCAGGGTTTCGGCCGCGCCAGGGCTGCGGTTCCAGACCGTGACGCGTTGCAGGCCAGGCCGCACACAGCGCATGGCCACCGGCAGCAGCGCTGCGACACGACCGGCGCCGACCACCAGCAGGCGGGTGGCGTCCGATCGGGCCAGGAAATCAGCTGCCAGAGCCGATGCCGCAGCCGTGCGGCGGGCGGTCAGTTCGCTGCCGTCGAGCACCGCCAACGGCATGCCGGTGGCGCCGTCGAACAGGGTCACGAGGCCATGCACCGCCGGCAGCCCGGCCGCGCCGTTGCCCGGAAAGACCGTGACGGTCTTGACCGCGAACGCGCCGCCCGTTCGCCAGGCTGGCATCAGCAACACCCGGTTGTCGTCGCCGATCGTGTGACTGTGTCGCAGCGGCACGGTGATGTCGGCGGCGGCGAAGGCCGCGCGCAGTGCCGCCACCAGCGCGTCGAAAGGCAGCCGCTGACTCAGCGCGGCGCCGTCCAGCACCTGCAGCGGCTGCAGCGGCCGCACGGTCAGCGGTTGGCCTTGAACGACGTGAAGATGCGCGTCTGCACGCGGCGGATGTCCTGCGGCACCGCATCGGGCGAGGTCATCTTGTCGATGTCGTCGGGCGCCAGGAACACGGTCGGGTTGTCGGCCACCCGCTTGTCGACGAACTTGCGCGACGCGGCGTTCGGGTTGGCGAAGAACACCTTGTTGGTCAGGCTGGCATGGACTTCGGGGCGCAGGATGTAGTCGATGAACCGGTGCGCGTTCTTCGGGTGCTCGGCGTCTTTCGGAATCGCCATCGTGTCGAAGAACAGGGTGCCACCAATGGGCGGGATCAGGGCCTGGATCTGTTGGCCGGACTGGTTGTCGATGGCGCGTTGGCCGGCGATGTTGATGTCGCCCGAATAGCCCATCACCACACACAGCCGCCCGGCTGCCAGGTCGTTGATGTAGCCCGACGACGAGAAGCGCGTGATGTTGGGCCGCGCCTTCATCAGCAGGTCGCGGGCGGCGTCGTAGTCACCCGCGTTGCTGCTGTACGGCGCCTTGCCGGCATAGATCATCGCCACCGGCAGGACTTCCGATGCCGAGTCGAGCACGTTGATGCCGCAGCCCTTGAGCTTCGATGCGACTTCGGGTCTGAAGACGAGGTCCCAGGGGTTCTGCGGCAGCGCCTGGCTGCCGAGCGCTTTCTTGACTTCAGCAACGTTGATGCCGACCGTGACATAGCCCCACATCCATGTCACCAGATATTGGTTGCCGGGGTCGACCGAAGACAGCTTCTTCAACAGCGTCGCGTCCAGGTTGCCCCAGTGGGTCAGCAGCGATCGGTCCAGCTTCTGGAACAACCCGGCCTGGATTTGCGGCTTGGCGAAGTGGGCACTCGGCACCACGATGTCGTAGCCGGTGCGGCCGGCCACCAGCTTGGCCTGCAGGATCTCGTTGTTGTCGTAGTTGTCGTAGCGCACCTTGATGCCGGTTTCGCGCTCGAAGTTCTTGATCGTGTCGTCGGCGATGTAGTCCGACCAGTTGTAGATGTTGAGCACCTTGGGCTCGGCGTTTTGCGCCTGCGCCGCGCCGGTGCTGCCGAGGGCGAAGGCCAGAGCAGCGGCCGCGGCCAGCAGGCGGCTCGGGATGCACGTGTGGGGCATGGGTCGATCTCCTGAAGTCGTTGCGCCAGTGTTCATCAATCTCACCATTCGATGGCAGCGCCGTCCCACGCAGCAAACGTGCCGCTGGCACCTTCGGTTGGCAGGGCGTCGAGCACATCGAGCAGGTGGCGCGCCGCTTGTGGCGGGCTCAGCGGCGCCTGTTCGCGGCCACTGCCGTCACCGATGATCGGGGCCGACAGGGGCGAGCGCACCGTGCCCGGATGCAACGCCACCAGCACCGCCTGCGGGCGCCGCCGCGCGATCTCGATCGCGGCGCTGCGCACCAACTGGTTCAGCGCTGCCTTGCTGGCGCGGTAGCCATACCAGCCGCCGCTGCGGTTGTCGCCGATGCTTCCCACGCGCGCCGACAGCACGCCGAACAGGCTGCGCCCGACACTCGGCAGCAGCGGGTGCAGGTGCTTCATCAACAGGGCCGGACCGATGGCGTTGATGGCCAGAGCGCGGGCCAGACGAGTCGGGTCGATGTCGGCCAGGCGCTTTTCGGGCGCATGGCCGTCGACCTGCAGCACGCCGGTGGCGCAAACGACCAGGTGCAACGCCGCCGACCTGCCGTCGGCTGCCAACAGCGGCTTCAGCGCGGCGGCGGCTGCGGCGATCGATGCCTCGTCGGTCAGGTCCACCGCGGGGTTGCCGCGCCGCGACCACCCGTGCACCGCGCCACAGCGCGCATCGGACTGCAGCGCCTGCACCAGGGCCGCGCCGATCGCGCCCGACGCGCCGACCACCAGGGCCTGGTAGCCGTCGGGCAGGCTCGTCATGCGGGGTCGGCGCTCGGCCCTGCAGGCAGCGGAGGACCTTGGGGCTCGACCCCGTCGGGCCGGCGCCTGAACATGCCCCAGCCCTGGATCGTCAACACCGGCTCGTCGTGCTGGTTGTGCAGAGTCCATTGGGTGTGCACCAGGCCGACGGTGGGTTTGCTGGCCATCGGCCGCGCGTCAAGCACCTGCAGTCGCATCGACAGCACATCGCCGGGAAACACCGGCTTGACCCAGCGCAGGTTGTCGATCCCGGGCGAGCCCAGGCTGGCCGATTCGAGCAGGTAGGCGTCGCACATCATGCGCATGGCCATTGCGCAGGTGTGCCAGCCGCTGGCGCATAAGCGGCCGAACAGCGATTGCTCTGCCGCCGCTTCGTCGGTGTGAAAGGGTTGCGGGTCGTAGGCGCGGGCGAATTCCAGCACCGCTTCACGCGTGACCACAGTGCGGCCGAAGCGCATCGTGTGGCCGACCGGAAAGTCCTCCCAATAGAACTTCGGTGCGGCGCCGGCCATGCTTTGCACAGCAGCCGCTCCGTGCGGCCGATCGGCGGCGGAACTCGGGGGTGTCTTCATCGGCCTGCAGCATAGCCGCCACACAATGGCCACCTTCGCGTCATTGCCCCCTCGAGCGTGACCCACTCGAACCCTGTTGGAGCATCTGCCATGGCCCTGCTGATCGTTGGTCTCGTGCTGTTCCTCGGACTGCACTCGGTGCGGATCGTGGCCGAAGGCTGGCGCACCCGCACCGTTGCACGCATCGGCCAGAACGCGTGGAAGGGGGCGTACTCGGTGGGGTCGGTGATCGGTCTGGTGTTGATCGTGTGGGGATACGGCATCGCCCGCCAGACGCCGCAGCTGCTGTGGCTGTCACCGACCTGGACCCGTCATTTGGCGGCACTGCTGACCGTCCCGGCCTTCATCGGCCTGGTCGCAGCCTATGTGCCGCGCAACCACGTCAAGGCTGCCGTCGGGCATCCGATGGTGCTTGGGGTGTTGCTGTGGGCGCTGGCGCACCTGCTGGCCAATGGGACCGTGGCCGACCTGCTGCTGTTCGGTGGCTTCGCGGTCTGGGCCGCATTCGACTACGGCGCGGCGTTGCGACGCGCCCCGGTTTCCGGTGCCCGGCGGGCCGCCGCGAGCTGGGGCCTGACGGCACTGACGGTGCTGATCGGCCTCGTTGCCTGGGTCGGCTTCGCGTTCTGGGCCCATGGGGTGTTGATCGGGGTGCGGCCGTTCGGCTGAAGGCCTGATCGGCCGCGCTGTCGCCGCGCTGCATCCCTCGTGCGGGTGCCCCCACCTTATGGGCCATCGCCCCGACCTCCGGGCGATGGCCTGCAACGGCTGGCGCGACCACCATCAGCATCGCCTCAACCGTCTCACGGAGTGCAGCGATGAGCCTGATGTCCATGATGCCTCGGCGCGTGCCGAGCCTGTTCGAGCGTCGCGCGCCCATGCTGGGCCGCGTGAAGCGCCCACCAGCCGCCGATGCGGCTGCTGCGCCTGACGACGCTGCAGCGGGTTGCGGCTGGTTCGATTCCAGCCACGCCCTGAGCGCCGGACTCGTGGTGCTGGAGCACGCGCCTTGCAGCGCCACCGGCCGCTTGCTGCCAGGCCTGGGGTGATACGCTGACCGCTTTTGACGGGGCATCGGCCCATCGGGAGCACGCACGATGAAAGCGGTCTGGAACGGCACGGTGGTGGCTGAAAGCGACGACACGGTGGTGGTCGAAGGCAATCACTACTTTCCGGCGTCAGCATTGAAACAGGAGTACCTGCTGCCCAGCAACACGAAGACGATGTGTTCCTGGAAGGGCCAGGCCAGCTACCACACCTTGTTCGTCGACGGCAACGCCAACCCCGACGCGGTCTGGACCTACCCCGATCCGAAAGAAGCCGCCGCCGAGATCAAGGGGCGCGTCTCGTTCTGGAAGGGCGTGCAGGTCAGCGAGTAGCGCCCGTCGCTGCGGCGCAGGCCGACGCCCATGGCAGCCGGAGAGATCGCGGTGGTGCACCGCCGGC
>JBDSMV010000378.1:0-5565 GCA_039915715.1 Rubrivivax sp.
CGCAGGTACTTGGCATAGGCCCGCAGGATCACCACGTCGTCGGCTGCCAGGCCGCCACCCAGCACCAGGCGGTTGAATTCGTCGTTTTCGATGCGGCCCGAGAAGACCGCGGCAAAGGCCTGCTCGAACAGTGGCGCCATCTGCTCCAGGTCGACCTCGTCGGCACCGGCGACCTGCATCTCGATGTCGTGGATCCACAGCGGCCGCCCGTCTTCGGGCGTGATCTTGTGCGGGATCTCGGCGATCACGCGCGCGCCCATGCGTTCGAGCATCGGCAGCGAGTCCGACAGCACCACCGGCCCGCCTGCGTGGTAGAGCTTGAATCCGAGCCTGCCGTCGGCAACCTCGGGTGCGCGGTACAGCGTCAGCGCCAGATCGCCCGGGGACTGCAGTGTCTGCAGCTTGTGCACGTCGGGCACCGCAGCGCGGGCCGCCACGGTGTCGCGGTAGGCCGGGGGGAAGGCGTGCGCAAAACGTTTGGCCAGCAGCAGGCCTTCGGCTTCGCCGGCTTCGTCGACCAGCGCGTCTCGCAATTCGTCTTCCCAGCGGCGCGACGCGGCGGCCAGCCGCGCTTCGACCTCGCGCCGGTCGAAAGGCGGAATCTCGCCCGGCGTGGTGCGCACCGTGATGTGGATGCGCGCCAGCACCGTGTCTGACAGCAGCACATCGAAATCGGCGCCGCTGCCGTTGAAGGCCTTTGTCAGGATCGCGATGAAGCGGTGGCGCATCTCGGTCGAGTACGCGTCGCGCGGCACGAACATCAGGCACGAGACGAAACGCTCGAACGGGTCGAGCCGCACGAACAACCGCAGCCGCTGGCGCTCGCCCAGGTGCAGGATGCCGAGCGCGGTGTCGTGAAGGTCTTCGAGTTCGGTCTGGAACAGCTCGTCCCGCGGGTAGCTCTCGAGCACGTGCACCAGGGCCTTGCCCAGGTGGCTGGCCGGGGCCAGGCCGGCGCGCTGTACCACCGCCGCCAGCTTGCCGCGGATCAGCGGCGTGTCCATTGCACGTTCGCCGTAAGCGTCGCTGGTCAGCAAGCCCAGGAAGCGATGCTCGCCGATCACCTGTCCGCTGGCGTCGTAACGCTTGATGCCGATGTAGTCGGTGTAGCCCGAGCGGTGCACGGTCGAGCGGGCGTTGGCCTTGGTGACGATGGCCACCGGCAGTGGGCTGCGGGCCATCTCGCGCGCCTGCGCGGGCAGGGCGGCGAAGCTGCTCGAGGTTGTACCGCTGGCCGCACCTTGGGTCGCATCCCCGGTCCGACCCCCACTGAGCGCGCCGAAGGCTGACGCGCCGGAGTCGGTGTCGCGCAGGATGCCGAGCCCGCTGCCGGGAACCGTGCGCAGCGCAGCCTGGCCATCGGCAGGGTCCTGCACCAGGTCGTGCTGGCGGTAACCCAGCATCAGGAAGCGGTCGTCTGCCAGCCACTGCAGAAAGGCCTGTGTTTCCGCTACTTCTGCGGTCGGGATGCCGGCCAGGACGCTGTCGGCTTCCGCCAGAGCGGCCACTTCAACAGTCACCGCTTTCAGCCGCTCGAGCATTTTCGGCCAGTCCTCGACCGCCGCGCGCACATCACCCAACGACCGTTCGATGCCTTCGGCCAGCGCGCTGCGGGCCTGCGCGTCGACCAGCCGGTCGACTTCGATGTGCATGATCGATTCGAGCCTGGCGCCGTCCGCGCTGGAGCGCCTGCGCACCGTCTTCAGCACGCCGCTGTCGTCGCGCTCTACCGCCATCACCGGGTGGATGATCTGATGCAGCGTATGGCCCTGGCGGTTGATCTCCATCGCCACCGAGTCGACCAGAAACGGCATGTCGTCGTTGACGATCTCGATCACGGTGTGGCGCGAAGCCCAGCCATGGTCGGCCACCGTGGGGCTGATCACGCGCAAACGCGCGGTGCCAGCAGTTCGCTTGTTAGCAAAGCGCCACAACGACAGCGCTGCACCGTACAGGTCTTCGGCGCTGCGCTGGGCAGCGTCTTCAGGGTCCAGCTGCTCGTACAGCAGCGGCACAAAGGCCGCCACCGCGTCACGTTCGGCAGGTGCCACCTTGGCAGCCACCAGGTTGACGACATCGGCGAGTCGCTCGGCCTTGATCTGTTCTCCGGATGCGGGCATTGACTGCCTCCTTGTTCGCAGTGGGTGCCACGCGATGGGGTCGCGCGAGCGACGAATATTGTGCGCTGCACCCGCTGCCGCGGGTGCAGCCGACCGTCAGGCCCGACGGCGGCGCCGCGCCCAGGCCATCACCCCCACCGCGCCACCCAGCATCAACGCCCAACTGGCAGGCTCGGGCACGATTGCGGCCACACCCAGGTCGGGCTGATCGGTGAAGAAGCCGTCCATGCCGAGTGCCGTGAAGGCCTGGATCTGGCCCGCGAGATTGCCGTAGGCCGCAGGGTCGGTGCCGATGTCGAACTCGTTTGGAAGGAAGATGTTCTCGGCGCGGAACGTCCAGCCATGCACCTCCAACCCGCGCTCATGCGCATCGGCCACCAGCGTGGTCGAGGCACCCAGGCGACCGTTGACGAGCCGGATCATCAGGTTGGTGTTGGCGCCCACGCCCTGCGCATAGCCGCGCACGAAGTCGAGTCCGGCAGCCGATGCCAGGTCGGCATAGGTGCGCGGGTCACCGTTGAGCGTGAAGTCGAAGGGACGCCCGCTGCCATTGAGCAACTGCACGATGCGGATGTGGGTCAGCCCGGCGACGTACTGAATGTTCGAGACCTCGAACGACTGGATGTACACCGGCGCACTGGCGGCGTTGCCATAGGCCGCATGCAGGGTCTGCACCAGCTTGTCTTCCATGCGCACCAGCCCGTTCGCTTCTGCATGCGCCTTGAAGTAGGTCGGGTGCTTGGTTTCGGGGTAGATGCCGATCGGCCGGCCGAGCTCGGTGCTGCGCTGCTGCGCCAGCGCAATGACCTCTTGCAGGGTCGGGATCGTGTACTGGTCGTTGTAGGCGTTGTTGCCGGTGCGCAGGTCGCGCAGCCGTTCCTGGGCGCGCACGTCCTGCCGCACTTCGGCGGCGGTGAAGTCGTCGACGAACCAGCCGCCCACCTTCTGGCCGTCCAGTGTCTTGACCGTCAGGCGGCCGGCGTATTGCGGCAGCTGCCACACGTTGGTGCTGGTGTCGGTGCGGTTGATGACCGGCGCGCCGTTGACGTACTTGATGGTGCCGTCGGCGTTCAGGTCCACGCGCGCCAGCATCGGTTCGTGCCGCGCCAGCAGCTCGCCGTCACGCGTCATCACCAGGTCGGGTTCGATGAAGTTGGCACCCTGGCTGATGGCCAGATCGTAGGCGGCCAGCGTGTGCTCGGGCCGGTAACCCGACGCACCGCGGTGCGCGATGACGAACGGCGCCGCGCCGCTCAGCGTGCCCTGGGCTTGCGCCTGCAACGGACTGGCAGACAGGACCAGGGCCGCTGCGGCAAGCGGCACGGCAGCGATCGAAAAGGTCGATGAAGTGGACATGGTGAGAACTCCTCCAGAGTGGTGTGGCGGTCGCAATCTAGACCGGCGCTGTGACGCTGTCGCGACATGGCCTCCGCGTCAATGGGGCATTCCACGCGCACCGGCTGCCGGTGTGGTTTGCAACGCGAAGCGGGCTCACGGCTGTCGGTGACAACCGTGAGCCCGCAGACTTGGAGTGCTCGGTCCGTTTCAGCTTCAGCGCAGTTTCAAAGCCGTTTTAGCGATAACGCTTGAACTCGCCTGACTCCACCTTGGCCAGGAACTTGTTGAGTTCGCTCTTTACCACCGGCATCAGGAAGTACAGGCCGATGATGTTGAAGATGCCCATCGCGAAGATGGCCGCGTCAGAGAAGTCGATCACCGCGCTAAAGCCGATCGAAGCGCCGATCACGATGAAGACGCAGAACATGATCTTGTAGATCATCTCGTTGACCTTGCCTTCGCCGAACAGGTAGGTCCAGCCCTTGAGGCCGTAATAGCTCCACGAAATCATCGTGCTGATCGCGAACATCAGCACCGCCAGTGCCAGCGGGTAGCGGAACCAGTCGAAGGTGGCCTGGAACGAGGCCGCCGTCAGGTTCACGCCCGTGAGGCCGTCGGCGTGCGGGTAGGGGCCGGCGTTGAGGCCGGCGATGGTGATCACCAGCGCCGTCATGGTGCAGATCACCACCGTGTCGATGAAAGGCTCCAGCAGCGACACCAGACCTTCGGTGACGGGCTCGCTGGTCTGCACCGCCGAGTGGGCGATGGCAGCCGAGCCGACCCCGGCCTCGTTCGAGAACGTGGCCCGCTTCAGGCCCTGGATCAGCGCCCCGACGAAGCCGCCAGCCACGCCGCCGGCCGTGAAGGCGCCGTCGAAGATGGCCGTGAACGCGGTGCCGATCTGGTTGAAGTTCATGCCGATCACCACCAGGCCCATGCCCAGATAGAGCACGGCCATGACCGGCACCAGCTTCTCCGTCACCGATGCAATCGACGGCATGCCGCCGACGATCACCGAGAACACGAATGCCGCCAGCGCAATCCCGGTCACCCAGCCATAGCCTTCAGGGATGCCGAAGGTCTGCACCAGCATTGCATTGGCCTGGTTGCCCTGGAACATGTTGCCGCCGCCGAGTGCGCCCAGGATCACCATGATCGAGAACATCACCGCCAGGAACTTGCCGATGCCGGCATAGCCGCGTTCGGCCAGACCACGGCTCAAGTAGTACATCGGCCCGCCCGACACCGCGCCCGACGGCAGGATGGTGCGGTACTTGACGCCGAGCGTGCACTCGGTGAATTTCGAGGCCATGCCAAGCAGGCCGACGATGATCATCCAGAAGGTGGCACCGGGGCCGCCGATCGCGAGTGCCGCACCGACCCCGGCGATGTTGCCGAGCCCGACGGTTCCCGACAGCGCGGTCGCGAGCGCCTGGAAGTGCGAGATCTCGCCCGGCTCCTTGTGATTGGGGTCTGAATAGCGACCGCGAACGATGTCGGTGGCGAGCTTGAATTTGCGGAACTGCAGGAAGCCGAAATAGAACGTGAAGATCAACGCCGCCAGCAGCAGCCAGCCGGCGATCAGCGGGAATGCGGTGCCGCTGATCGGCACCGAGGTGAAGATCAAGTCGGCAAACCAGCCCAGGTAGTTCTTGAAGAAGCTGTCGACAGCGGCGTCGAAGCCTTGCGCCGAGGCCGACGTGGCCGACATGGCCAGTAGCAACGCGCCGACTGACAGAAACCCTGTGCGGGACCGCATGGGGGTGCGAGGGGGTGGCACACCGTGCGCGGGTTCGGCGTTGATCGTCATTTACTGCTCCTCTGGTCGTCGTTTGATCTGGATGGTGTTGTTTTGGATCGACTCGAGATCGGATCCGGGGTCTGGCATATTGCAAACAACAGATGAATCGGCGTTTGCGGCGATCGTTTCCGAGATTGTTGCGCCTGCAAAACGGGTCATTACCCTCAGGAATGAACCCGCAGCATTGCCAAAGCCGGGTTCATGGTAGGTCGGCACTGCCGAATGTTCTACTGCGGGAATGCCCTCTAGCGCTGGGGAAAGTTGGGGCCAAGCACGCCGATGCAGAAGTCAGCGCCCGGCGCTCCC
>JBDSMV010000385.1:0-6096 GCA_039915715.1 Rubrivivax sp.
TGACCGACCAGCAGGCCTATGACCAGTCCATGCAGATGCTGGAGCTGCTCGGGGTGCCGATGTCCGAGATCCCGAAGCCGCCACCCGGGGCAAGCCGGCCGCTGCCGGTGCGTACCCTGGTGGTGGCTGCGGAAGACAGGCCCGGCGGCACGACCACCCGTATCGAGTACCAGAAGGTCGTCAGCATCCCGCGGGCCTTCGCGGTACCGGGTGGGCTCTATGCCGACCCCTCCACCGGGCGCGTGCTGAGCCATGTCATTGCCCCGGGACGCGCCACCGTTGCCACCGACGGCCTGGTGCAATTCGCGCAGGTCGAGGGCTGGTCCGACGCGCAGATGGACCGCAGGCTGGACCCGCGCATGGCAAAGAAGACCTCGGATCTCGTCAACGAGATCGCCGACGATCTGTATGGCGAAGGTGTACGCAAGGTGGGCACGTTGTCGGTACTGGTGGCGCTGCGCCGCGCCTACCCCAACCCCGAAGACCCGAATCCGCCGCTGTGCCCGGTGTGCGGCGTGCTTCGCCCCGCGCTGCAGGTGCTGGTGTCGCAACGCGGTGTCGAGCGGGGCCAAACCTCGGAGAGCGAGTTCGCAGCGCCGGGTCTGGTGCGTGAGTACGACCTCGTCGAATCCGTGGCCGATGTGCCCGGCCGTTGAACGCCAACCTCAGGAGCCATTCAGCATGAACAACCCTTTCATCCCCCAGCCTGGCGCCCGGCATCCTCGCTGGCGCGCCGTGGCTGCGGCAGCCGCGCTCGCGGCCAGTAGCGGTGCGCAGGCCGTGGTCGGCGCACCGGCCATCGTCGGGCCTTCCGGCGACATGCAGGACATCGCTTATGGCAGCGGCGGCAACGTCTACCAGCTGCTGCCGTGGCTGTATGTCCAGGGGCTGGGCAACGCCGGCACCCCTTCCAGCATCGTGGTGTTGAACCCCGACCTGCAGTTCTCGTTCGCGGTCGGCGGCGTGGGCACCAATCTGTTGACCATCGACTACCGCATCCGCAACGTCAGCGCCACGGACAGCTTCCAGCAGCTCCGCCTGATGGTGTTCTCCAACCCCGACGGCGACTCGACCCAGTACCTGGACCGGATGAGCGCGGTGTGGGGCCCGGCGCTGCCCGGAGGTCCGGTGCTGCACGAGGTGCGGGCCTTCAGCAACGACCCGTTCGAGACCATCCCCTCGCGCTTTCGACTCAACAACACGCTGACCGAAGGAGCGAATCCCGTCGATGCGGCCTGTGCGGCTGCGTCGGGATGCGACGCCACCGTCGGCATGCAGTGGAACGCCCCGCTGCTGGGTCCGGGCGAGAGCTTCCTGGTGCGCGTCGGACTGTCGGACAACGGGCAAAGCCTGTCTTCGCGCCGGATCGTTGCCGACGCCTTGAATTCGCCGGCCACCACGTTGACGTTGTCAGGCTTGTCACAGGTGATCCCGGTGCCCGAACCGTCGACGCTGGCGATGCTGTTGGCAGGAGTCGGGGTGCTCGCGCACCTGTCGCGCCGGCGGCGTCGGGACTGACGATGGCATTGCTGCGTGCGGCCGCGGCGGCGGTGGGTGATCACGGTGCAGTGGCGGCGGCCTGCTGTGTGTCGTGGTGGCGGCGCACGGGTGCCCTGATCGTGCTGATCCCGGGCATGGTGGTCGGCGTCGCGGGTGCCTCACCACCGGCGCCGCACCCGGTCACCGGCCCGGCCGCGCCATCCGTTGGCGCGGCTTCCACCGCGCTGCCATTCGCATCGCGCACGCTAGACCAAGCCCTTGCCCGCCACCGGCGGCAGCTGCAGCGTTGCGATCGGGTGCAGGTGGCGGCCGTCGGCGCCGAATGCCGCCGCCAGGCCGACCGCGATCTGCAGGCCGACCGGTAGCGCCTGGTCGTCAGCCGAACCAGGCCCGACGAAGATCAGGTGTCAGGTCGCGGAGCGTGCCGGTGCGTTCGGCGTGCTCGATCAGGTGCCAGAAATAGCGGTAGCTGGCGCGGTCGTGCAGACGATCCTGCGTCACGCCGTCGCGGTTGCCGCCATGGCGGTGGTGGATCGGCGCCCATTGCGCGGCTTGCGCAGCCTGGATGATCTCCACTGCCAACGCCACCTCGTCGGCCGCGGGTGCGAACGCGGCCACGATCGTTCGCACCTGCGACGGGTGGATGCTCCACATCCGCGTGTACCCCAGGCGCAACTGCGCAAAGCGGGCCGCCGTGGCCAGTGCTGCGGGGTCGTCGAATTCGGTCACCACGCCATGCGAAGGCGTCTTGCCATGCGCATGGCAGGCCGCGGCGATCTCGAGCTTGGCGCGCACGATCAACGGGTGGTCGAACTGCCCGGCTGCCGACATCGCGCTGAACGGGATCGCGCCGCGGTGCGCCGAAACGAAGTCCATCAGGCCGAACGAGAGCGATTCGATGCGTGGGTGGGCAGCGATGTCGGCCACCTCGCGCAACGCACCGTGGGTTTCGATCAGCGCATGCAGCGGCACGTCGGCACCGCCTTGCGCGTCGATTGCAGCCGCCGCGCGCTGCACGTCGGCCAGGCTGTCGGGCTTGGGCAGCATCAAGTAGGCCGGGGCGCGGTCGCCACCGAGCACGGTGCGCAGCACATCGCCGAACATCGGATGCTCCACTGGCAACAACCGCACGCCGACCCGGTCATGCAGGTTCAGCGCGCTGCCCAGCATGGCGGCGATCAGGTGGGCCTGCTCGCGCTCGGCCCCGGTTGGCGCGCCGTCCTCGTTGTCCAGCGTGACATCGAACACCGGGCCCAACTCAGCCTGCAACTGCAGGCTCCTGGTCATGCGCGGCTCGGTGCCGGCATAGTGGTTGCAGACGGGCAGGGTGGGCACTGCTTCCGCTGCGCCGAACAGCACGTTCCTCGGTGACTGCGGCGACAGCAACGACATCGCTGCGCCGCCCGCTGTTGCCCCGCCTGCCGTCACAACAGGTGCTTGACGCCGTCCTGTTCGCCGGTCAGCTCGGCCAGGGTCTTGTCGATGCGCTCTTGCGAAAAGGCGTCGATCTCCAGGCCTTCGACGATGCTGTATTTGCCGCCTTCGGTGGTGACCGGAAAGCCGAACATCACGTCTTTCGGAATCCCGTATTCGCCGTTGCTGGGGACCCCCATCGTGACCCATTCGCCTTCGGTGCCCAATGCCCAGTCGTGCATGTGATCGATGGCGGCGTTGGCCGCGCTCGCCGCCGACGACAGGCCCCGCGCTTCGATGATCGCGGCGCCGCGCTTGCCCACGGTAGGCAGGAAGGTCTCGGCGTTCCAGACCTGATCATTGATCATGTCCTTGACCGACTGGCCGTCGATCGTGGCGTAGCGGTAGTCGGCGTACATGGTGGGCGAGTGGTTGCCCCACACCGCCAGCTTCTTGATCGCCGCCACCGGCTTGCCGGTGCGGGCGGCGATCTGGCTCAAGGCACGGTTGTGATCCAACCGCAGCATGGCGGTAAAGTTTTCGCGCGGCAGGCTCGGTGCGCTCTTCATCGCGATGTAGGCGTTGGTGTTGGCGGGGTTGCCCACCACCAGCACCCGCACGTCGCGGCTCGCGACCTTGTCGAGCGCGGCTCCCTGGGCGGTGAAGATCTTGGCGTTGGCGGCCAGCAGGTCGGCGCGTTCCATGCCCGGGCCGCGAGGTCGGGCACCCACCAGCAGCGCGTAGTCGGTGTCCTTGAAGGCGGTGTTGGCGTCGCCGTGCGCTTCCATGCCGTGCAGCAGCGGAAACGCGCAGTCTTCCAACTCCATCATCACGCCCTTGAGACCCTTCTGCGCTTTCTCGTCAGGGATCTCCAGCAGCTGCAGGATCACCGGTTGGTCCCGCCCCAGCATCTCTCCCGAGGCGATGCGGAACAGCAACGCATAGCCGATCTGACCGGCGGCGCCGGTGACCGCCACGCGAACGGGTTGCTTCAGGTCAGTGGTGGGATCCATGAGCGGGCTCCATCAGGGCATTAGGGGAAAGGTCCGGTGCATCGAGGCAGGCCCCAATTCTAGACACCGACACCCGAAGCCGGTCTTGTGTCTTATGCAAGACAATCGTCTCATGAACGATGCGCCGATGGCGCGGGCGACAGTGGCTGCCACGCCCGCGTTCAGCCCGCTGTACCGCCAGATCAAGGCCCTGTTGGTGCGCAGCCTGCAGGCCGGTGAATGGCTGCCCGCCCAGGCGATTCCGAGCGAAACCGAACTGGCGTTGCGCTTCGGTGTCAGCCAGGGCACGGTGCGCAAGGCGGTCGACGAATTGGCGGCCGACAACCTGCTGGTGCGGCGCCAGGGCAAGGGCACGTTTGTGGCCACCCATGCCGAGCAGGCCACCCGTTACCGCTTCCTGCGCCTGACCGCCGATGCCGGCGCAGCTGACGTGCCGCTGCAGCGCCGCCTGCTGGACTGCCGCCGGCTGCGCGCGCCGGCCGAGGTGGCGCGACACCTGCAATTGCAGGGCGGCGACACAGCGCTACAGGTGCGTCGCCTGCTGGTGCTGCCGCCGGTGGTTGCCGGGGGCTCGCACACCGCGCCGGACGCGGGCGGCGGCCGCCCGCTGGTGCTGGACGACCTGTGGCTGCCGGGCCAACTCTTCAAAGGCCTGAGCGCCGAACGGCTGGAGGCCTGGCGCGGGCCGCTGTATGGGCTTTTCGAGTCGGAGTTCGCTGTCCACATGACCCGCGCCGACGAGCAGATCCGCGCGGTGCCGGCCAGTGCCGATGCGGCTGTGTTTCTGGACCTGCCTGTCGGAACCCCGCTGCTGTCGGTCGAACGGCTGTCCTACACCTATGGCGACCGGCCGGTGGAGTGGCGGCGTGGGCTTTACCTGACGACGGCTCACCACTATCGCAACGCGCTGAGTTGACGCGCCGGGACACTGGGCGACCCGTCTGCAGACCGTGTTGGGGTGCCCTAAACTCGTTCGTTGTTTGCACACGGGCAGACCGTGGACGGCGGACCACCCCTCAAGACCGAGAACCAGCGATGACCGAAACCACCCGAGACCGACCCGGCACCATGCGCCTGCTGGACGCCGCGAAATACCGGCTGCCGCTCGCCGGCTGGGTCTCGATCCTGCACCGGGTGAGCGGGGCGCTGATGTTCATGCTGCTGCCGCTGATCGTGTGGTTCTTCGACACCAGCTTGAGTTCCGAAGCCAGCTATGAACGTTTCACCGCGGCCTTCACCACCGGCATCGGCGTGGTGCCGGGACTGCTGGTCAAATTGGTGGTATTGGCGCTGATCTGGGCCTACCTGCACCATTTCATCGCCGGAGTTCGCCACCTGTGGATGGATGTCACGCACAGCGTGAGCCTGGTCCAGGGCCGGATCTCGGCGATCGTGACGTTGGTGTCGAGCATCTTGCTGACCTTCGTGCTGGGCGCCAAGCTGTTCGGCCTGTATTGATTCAAACAGAGACACCCTGAACATGGAAGTCATCAACCACGGATCCAAACGCATCGTCGTTGGCGCGCATTACGGCATGCGCGACTGGCTTAGCCAGCGCGTCACCGCCACGCTGATGGCGATGTTCACCATCGTGCTGCTGGCGCAGGTGCTTCTCAGCAGGGGGCCGCTGGGCTACGACGCCTGGGCTGGCATCTTCGCGCCGCAATGGATGAAGCTGCTGACATTGGTGGTGCTGATCTCGCTGGGTTGGCATGCGTGGGTCGGCATGCGCGACATCTTGATGGACTATGTCAAACCGGTGGGCATCAAGCTGGTGCTGCAGGTGGCAACGATCGTCTGGCTGGTGGGCTGCATTGGCTGGGCCATTCAGGTCTTGTGGCGCATTTGATTCAACGTTGTAGCGCGCGGTAGAGGCGCGGTAGAGAGGCAACAAGGCAATGGCAGATATCAAGGCACCACCGGGTTTGCAGGTCAACTCGATTCCCACCCGTCGCTTCGACGTGGTGATCGTGGGCGCGGGCGGCTCCGGGATGCGCGCGTCGTTGCAACTGGCATTGGCCGGGCTCAACGTGGCCTGCCTGACGAAGGTGTTTCCGACCCGCTCGCACACCGTCGCGGCGCAGGGCGGCATCGGCGCCAGCCTCGGCAACATGGCCGAGGACAACTGGCACTACCACTTCTACGACACCGTCAAGGGCTCCGACTGGCT
>JBDSMV010000452.1:0-5782 GCA_039915715.1 Rubrivivax sp.
TCTTCGGTCCTGAGCCGAGCTGGGTGTTCGGGCTGATCAATGCGGTGTCGGTGCTGATCATCGCCTGCCCCTGCGCGCTGGGTCTGGCCACGCCGATGTCGATCATGGTCGCCACTGGCAAGGGGGCGACGAATGGCGTGCTGTTCCGCGATGCCGCCGCGATCGAGAACCTGCGCAAGGTCGACACGCTGATCGTCGACAAGACCGGCACCCTGACCGAGGGCCGGCCGACCTTCGAGCGCGTGGTGCCGATGCAGGGTTTCGAAGAGAAGGAGGTGCTGCGCCTGGCGGCCAGCCTGGACCAGGGCAGCGAGCACCCGCTGGCCGCGGCCATCGTCGCGGCAGCGCGCGGCCAGAGTCTCGAGCTGTCGAAGCCGGAAGACTTCGACTCCGAATCGGGCATCGGCGTGCGCGGCACGGTCGACGGCCAGTCGCTGGCGCTGGGCAACACCGAGCTGATGGATCAGCTCGGCGTGGCGGTCGACACCCTGAAGACCCAGGCCGAGGAACTGCGCGGCCAGGGTGCCAGCGTGATGCACCTGGCCGTCGACGGCAAGCTGGCGGGCCTGCTCGCCGTTTCCGACCCCATCAAGGCCACCACGGCGGATGCGTTGAAGGCGTTGCGCGATGCCGGTCTGCGCGTGGTGATGGCCACCGGCGACGGTTTGACGACGGCCAAGGCGGTCGGCAAGCGCCTGGGCATCGACGAGGTGCATGGCGAGGTCAAGCCGGCCGACAAGCTCAAGCTCGTCGAGAAACTGCAGGCCGAGGGCCGCATCGTGGCAATGGCCGGCGACGGCATCAACGATGCACCAGCGCTGGCGCGGGCCGATGTCGGCATCGCGATGGGCACCGGCACCGACGTGGCGATGAACAGCGCCCAGCTCACGCTGGTCAAGGGCGACCTGCGCGGCATCGCAACTGCCCGTGCCCTCTCGATGGCGACGGTGGCCAACATGAAGCAGAACCTGGCGTTCGCGTTCGTCTACAACTCGCTCGGCATTCCGCTGGCTGCCGGTGTGCTGTATGCCTTCACCGGCTGGCTGCTGTCGCCGATGTTCGCTGCGCTGGCAATGAGCCTGAGTTCGGCGTCGGTGATCGGCAACGCGCTGCGCTTGCGTAGCAAGGACCTTCGCGCGGACCTTCCAACCCCCGACGCCACTTCCCAATGAACCAAGAAATTGCGCACTCAGGAGCGTGGGGAATCGCGGTGGTCATGACCGTGGTCGCCTCGTGGATCCTCTACCACTATCTGGCCCCGAAATCGTGGCGGGAGTGGGCCAGTGCAGGTCTGGTCCAGGCCTTTCTGATCGCGCTGTATGCAGAGATGTACGGCTTCCCGCTCACCATCTACCTGCTCGCGCGCTTTTTCGGGCTCGACCGCACGGACCTGAGCGCCAGCCTGTGGTCCACGGTGCTCGGTGTGGGCGAACTGGGCATGGTGATCTCGATGATCCTGGGGTACGCACTGCTCGTTGTCGGCCTGGGCTTGTTCGCTCAGGGCTGGCGCGAACTCTATCGGGCACGAAAAGAAGGCCGTCTCGCCGAAGACAGGCTCTACGGACTGGTCAGGCATCCGCAGTACACGGGCCTGTTCATTGCCCTGTTCGGCGAAGGCATCGTTCACTGGCCCACGCTGTTTTCGGTGGCGCTGTTCCCGGTCATCGTGCTGGCCTACACGCTGCTCGCTCGGCGCGAGGAGTCGAAGATGGTGCAGCAGTTCGGCATGCGTTACGAAGCCTACCGCCAGCGCGTGCCGATGTTCTTTCCGAAGCCCAAGCTCTGGCGCCGGCTTCTCAACCCCGCTGAGTCTGCTTCGGGTGCAAAGGACTGACGGTGCGGACGAAACTTGTCGAGGACCGGCGATGACGACCTTCAACCCCAAGGATCGCGATCGCCGACTCTGGATCGCAGCCACCGCCGTGACCGGTGGCGCGGGCTTGACTGCCACCGCCGTGCCCTTCGTCGCCTCATTGGCGCCGAGCGAGCGCGCGCGCGCCATCGGCTCTCCCGTCCGCGTCGACTTGCTGGGGATGAAGAAGGGCGAACTCAAAACCGTCGAATGGCGAGGTCAACCCGTGTTCGTGCTGCGACGGTCGGACGACATGCTGCAGTCACTGCAGAAGCACGGTGAGTTGCTTGCCGATCCCCAATCCAAGCGATCGGATCAACCGCCCTACACGCAGAACCTCGACCGATCGATCCGGCCGGCGTACAGCGTGATGGTGGGCATCTGCACGCACCTCGGCTGCATACCGACGTTTCGACCCAACCCTGGCGCTGCCGACCTCGGTGCTTCCTGGCCAGGCGGGTTCTATTGCCCCTGTCACGGGTCGAAGTTCGACTTGGCGGGCCGCGTTTTCAAGAACGTACCGGCGCCGACCAACCTCGTCATTCCACCCCACCACTTCGCCGCCGACACGAGCCTGTTGATCGGTGCCGGCCCGAATGCATGACCCCGAACGACAGGACTCGGCCGGCAAGTCGCTTGGCTCACCCGCGTTCCGCGTGCCTGCCGACCACATGAAGTTCACGATCGTCGCCGAACTCGGATCCGCAAAGCGCCCCGGCCCGACCGCCGCCCCCCCCTTCATCAGGAGCAAAACCATGTTGAACGTCAAGATCGTCTCGTTGGCACTGGCCACGACCACGCTGGTCTCGTTTCTGTTGTGCATCGCCTACGGACTGGTCACGCCTGAGCGGCTGCACATGCACACCCTCCTCGAGCAGGTGCTGCCGGGATTCAAGTGGCTTACCTGGCAGGGATTCGCGATTGGATTTGTCGAGAGCTTTCTGTGGGGCGCCTACGCCGGCCTTGTCTATGTCCCCATCTACAACTTCTTCGCCCGGCGCTTTGCTCGCTGACTGGAGGCGCTCCAAGCGCCATGTCCGGGCGCGAAACGCTTGTCGGAGTCGACCTGGGGCGCGTCGCATTGCGGCGGCTTTTCGCTTGACCTTGCCATCGTGGGAACGCACAAATTTGTCTCATCAACCACTGACATGAGAACTTTGATGATCGAGCTGGACGTGAAGAACATGACCTGTGGCCATTGCGTGCGCACGGTGAGCGGTGCGGTCAACGCTGTCGACCCTGCTGCAGTCGTAGAGGTCGATCTGAAACGTGGCCGCATGCTCGTCGATGGCCAAAGTCCCGCAGCCGAATTGATTGACGCCTTGCAGTCGGCTGGCTATCCAAGCGCGGTTGCGGGCGGGATGGCTCCGGCCGCCACGCCGAAGAACGGCGGTTGCTGCTGTGGATGACCGGGTGGACAGCGTCGCGGCGGGGCATCGTCATGGCAGGCGACCGGATGAGCCGGCCTGAACCTGGCGGCCAGCACCAAGAGGGTCCACAGAGCGCAACACGAGATGCAAAGCGAGCATTCGAAGGCGGACTACAAGAAGGGCTCGATCACCCTGGGGGGCGCGATCGCGATGGGGACCGGCGTGATGATCGGCGCCGGCATCTTCGCGCTCACGGGTCAGATCGCGCAATTGGCAGGTCCGTTGTTTCCATTGGCCTTTGTGGTCGGGGCCGTTGTCACCGGTTTCAGCGCTTACAGCTACATCCGGATGTCGAGCGCTTGGCCGTCATCGGGCGGGATCGCGATGATCTTGCAGAAGTGTTATGGCCCCGGAGCCATTGCCGCGGGCGCAGCGCTGCTCATGGCACTCAGCATGGTGATTGCCGAAAGCCTCGTGGCGCGGACCTTCGCCACCTACGTTCTGCGACCGTTCGACATCACGGGTGGGCCGCTGGTACCCGGGATTGCCGTCGCCGTAATCGCCTTCGCCTTTCTCGTCAACATCGCGGGAAGTCGCTCCGTCGGCCTCTTCTCGCTGGTCATGGCGACGCTGAAGATCGCCGGCATTGCGCTGTTCGGCATCGCGGCGCTCTGGTCGAGTGGCTTTCGATTCGCAGCGGCCTCGCAGGCCGATCAGGCCTACAGCGCGACCGGATTCGTCGCATCCGTGGCACTGGCGATCCTTGCCTTCAAGGGCTTCACGACCATCACCAACAGCGGGGCCGAAGTGACCGATCCCCATCGCAATGTGGGCAGGGCGATCGTGATCTCGATCGCGCTGTGTGTCGTGGTGTACCTGCTTGTGGCCTTCGGCGTGGGCGCAAGCCTCACCATCGACCAGATCGTTGCGGCGCGTGACTATTCGCTGGCGGCTGCAGCAGAACCCGCACTCGGCAAGATCGGTTTCTACCTGACGATTGGCTTGGCTGCCGTCGCCACAGCCTCCGGCGTGCTGGCGAGTGTCTTTGCAGTCTCACGCATGCTGGCGATGCTGACCGACATGAAGATGATCCCGCACAGCCATTTCGGCATGTCCGGGCCGATCCAGCGCCACACGCTCGTCTACACGACGGTCATGGCCTCGGCATTGGCGGTCTTCTTCGACCTCGGCCGGATCGCCTCACTCGGCGCCTTCTTCTACCTGGTCATGGACATGGTCGTGCAATGGGGGGTGTTTCGCTATCGACGCAAAGAGATCGGGGCGGGGGCTGCGGTGCTGCTGATGGCGCTTGCGTTCGATGGCGCAGTGCTGGTGGCCTTCACGGCCATGAAGCTGGAAAGCGATCCGTCGATCGTCGCTTATGCCTTGATTGCCATCGCAGCAGTTTTCGCATTCGAGCGCAGTTATCTGTCGCGCTGGGTTGCTCCTAAGGTGGATTGATCGGTTTCTCACGGCCGGGATACAGAAGGAGTCTTTGGGTCGACCGGGCCAGCACGACCTTGTCGACTGCAACCAGCGTTTCGGCGGTTTCGATCAGCGCTTGCGCGTTCATTCCGGCGTGCTCCAGGTCCAGTTCCGGATCTCCGGCAGGTCCTGACCGTTCTTGTCGATGTACTCCCGGTGCTCGACCAACTTGTCTCGCAGTTGTTGTTTGAGATAGACGCCCGGGGATCCGGTCTGGGGCAGCCGGTCGATCGTGTCCATCACGAGATGGAAGCGGTCCAGATCGTTGAGCACGGTCATGTCGAACGGTGTGGTGATCGTTCCCTCTTCCTTGTAGCCACGCACATGGATGTTGTGGTGATTGGTTCGGCGGTAGGTCAACCGGTGCACCAGCCACGGATAGCCGTGGAAGGCGAAGATGACTGGCTTGTCTTTGGTGAACAGACCGTCGAAATCGGCGTCGCTCAGCCCATGCGGATGCTCGGACTGCGACTGCAGCTTCATGAGGTCAACGACGTTGACCACGCGGACTCTCAGCTCGGGAAGCTTCTCCCGCAGGATGGCCAAAGCGGCCAGCGTCTCCAGGGTCGGCACATCGCCACAGCAGGCCATGACCACGTCCGGGTCGGCATCCTGGTCGTTGCTGGCCCAGGCCCAGATGCCGACGCCGGCGGTGCAATGCTTGACCGCCTGGTCCATCGTCAGCCACTGGGGCGCCGGGTGTTTGCCCGCAATGACGACGTTGACATAGTGGCGGCTGCGCAAACAATGGTCCATGACCGAGAGCAGACAGTTGGCGTCGGGTGGCAGGTAGACGCGCACCACCTCGGCTTTCTTGTTGACCACGTGGTCCAGAAAGCCAGGGTCCTGGTGCGTGAACCCGTTGTGGTCCTGGCGCCAGACATGCGAAGCCAGCAAGTAGTTCAGCGATGCGATCTTGCGGCGCCATGGCAGGTGCGATGTCACCTTCAGCCACTTGGCGTGCTGGTTGAACATCGAATCGATGATGTGGATGAAGGCTTCGTAGCAGTTGAACAGGCCGTGTCGGCCGGTGAGCAGGTAGCCTTCGAGCCAGCCCTCGCACTGGTGCTCGCTG
>JBDSMV010000475.1:0-7522 GCA_039915715.1 Rubrivivax sp.
TCTCGCAAAGGCGCGGCTGCCTTACATCAGCGTGCTGACCGATCCGACGATGGGCGGTGTGTCCGCCAGCTTCGCCTTTCTTGGCGACGTGGTGATCGCCGAGCCGAAGGCACTGATCGGGTTCGCGGGGCCGCGGGTGATCGAGAACACCGTGCGAGAGAAGCTGCCCGAAGGTTTTCAGCGCAGTGAATTCCTGATCGGCACCGGCGCGCTGGACATGATCTGTGACCGGCGTCAGCTGCGGCCGACGATCGCGCGGCAATTGGCGATGCTGCAACGCCAGAGTGCGGATGCGGTGGCCTGATTCGGCTTTGCCTCAGTCCGATGGCGGCCCAGACAGCGTTCGGGTAGCCGACCGACGATGAACTTGCCCACCACCCTTTCCGGCTGGCTTGCGCACAGCGCTTCTCTGCACCCGAAGACGATGGACCTGTCGCTGGAGCGCACCGTGGAGGTGGCGCGGCGGCTGGCGATCGCGTTCACGGCGCCGGTGATCACGGTGGCGGGCACCAACGGCAAGGGCTCGACCTGCGCGATGCTGGAGTCGATCGCCCACCATGCGGGCTACCGCGTCGGGCTCTATCAGAAGCCGGAGCTGGTGCATTTCGAGGAACGCTGCCGGCTCGGCGGTGCGGCGGTGTCGGCCGACGACCTGGTGCCGCACTTCGCCGCGGTCGAGGCGGCGCGCGGCGACATCTTGCTGACCACTTATGAGTTCAGCACCCTGGCCATCGTGCGGCTCCTGTCTATGGCAGAACCCGACCTGCTGATCCTGGAAGTGGGGCTCGGCGGGCGCTACGACTCGGTCAATGCCTTCGACACCGACTGCGCGGTTTTGACCAGCATCGACCTCGACCACACGGAGTTTCTGGGACCCGACCGCGAGTCGATCGGGGCCGAGAAGGCGCAGATCATGCGCAATGGCAAGCCGGCCATCGTCGGCGACCCGCTGCCGCCGCAGAGCGTCATCGACCATGCCGCAGCCATCGGCGCCGACCTGTGGCTGGTCGGGCGCGACTTCAACCATTCCGGCGACCGCCAGCAGTGGGGCTGGCGCGGCCGCGGCCGGAGCTACCACGGCATGTCGTACCCGTCGCTGCGCGGCGCCAACCAGTTGCTCAATGCTTCGGCTGCGATCGCGGCGCTGGAAGCGCTGCGGTCGCGGCTGCCGGTCAGCGCGCAGGCTATCCGCACCGGCCTGGCACTGGTGGAGTTGCCGGGCCGCTTTCAGATCATTCCCGGCCAGCCGGCGCTGGTGCTGGACGTGGCCCACAACCCGCAAGCGGTCGGCGCGCTGGCGTTGAACCTGGACGCCATGGGCTTCTACCCGCGCACGCATGCGGTGTTCGGCTGCATGCGCGACAAGGACATCCCGGCACTGCTGGCGCGCATCGAGCCATTGGTCGACGCGTGGCATTGCTGCGACCTGCCACTGCCACGTGCCGCCACGGCCGGCGAGCTTGCGGCGATGGTGCAGGTGGCCATCGATGCCAGCCGCACGGTGCGCGCCAGCGCGCCGCTGCTGCAGTGCCATCCCGACCCCGCATCGGCGCTTGCGGCGGCGGTGGCCGACGCAGACCCCGCCGATAGAATCGTCGTTTTCGGCTCGTTCCACACGGTGGGCCAGGTGCTGCGGGACGGCTTGCCCCGCCTCGGCGCCGCGCACCTGGTCTGATCTCGCGCACCTCCGGTCGGGTGCGGGTATCTTGAGCTTTGCCACCCACCCTGCATGCGCCTGCCTTTCCAGCGATCAGCCCCACCGGATACCGCCGACGCGACGCCCGTTCCCGTGCCTGTCCCTGCTCCTGCCCCTGCTCCTGGTCTCAAGCGGACCCGCGCGCAGTCGGTGGCCGACAGCACCGAATCGGCAGCGGTGGTCGCCGCCCGCATGCGCGCCCGGCGGCGGCTGATCGGCGCAGTGGTGCTGTTGGCGATCGGCGTTGTCGCTTTTCCGATGCTGTTCGACACGCAGCCGCGGCCCATCGCCGGCGACATCCCGTTTCAAGTGGCGCAGCGTGAGCCGGATGCACCGCCTGCCGGCAGCCGATCGGCCACCCGAGCGGTCACGGGCGAGCCAGCGGCCACAGCAGCTGCGTCCGGCGCGGTCGCATCGCCTGCGATCCCGAGCCCCGACGCCACGACCGCGTCGCGCGCGGGCGAGCCCGACAAGCCGACCGCCGCGCAGCCGAACCCGCAGCCGACGGTGCTTGCTCCGGTCCCGCAGCCCGCCCCGGTGGCCGCTCCGGCGCAAGTGCAGCCACCGCCGCTGCAACCGACCCCTCGAAACGAAGACGGCGCTCGTGCGCTGGCGCTGCTGCAGGGCGCACCGACCCCGCCGGTGCAGATCGCCGGCCGCCATGTGGTTCAAGTCGGTGCCTATGCCGATGCCGCCGCGCTGCGCGACGTGCGCAGCAAGGTCGAGAAGCTGGGGCTCAAAACCTACACCCAGGTGATTGACAGCAAAGGGAGCCGCAGCACCCGCGTGCGGGTGGGTCCGTTCACCAGCCGCGACGAGGCCGATGCGGCAGCGGCCAAGCTGCGTGCGGCCGGCCTGCCTGCGGCCGTGCTGACTTTGTGACCAGCCACCCGCTGTCGGCGTTGCCTTCTTTGTCGTGGATCGACTGGCTGCTGCTGGCGGTGCTTCTCGCTTCGGTCCTGATCGGCCTGGTGCGTGGCTTCGTCTTCGAATGCCTTTCGCTCGCCGGATGGGTGGCCGCGTGGGTTGGTGCCCAGTTCGCGGCACCCTGGCTGGCGCCGCACCTGCCGGTGGGCACGCCCGGGTCGTCGCTGAATTTCCTGACGGCCTTCGTGCTGGTGTTCATCGCCGTGCTGATTGTCTGGAGTCTGCTGGCCAAGCTGGTGCGCATGGCGATCCATGCCACGCCGCTGTCGCTGCTGGACCGCCTGCTGGGCGGTGGCTTCGGCATGCTGCGGGGTGCCGTGCTGTTGCTGGTGCTGGCGACCGTGGTCACGATGACCCCGGCTGCACAATCGCAGGTCTGGCGCAGTTCGCAAGGCGCGCGCTGGCTGGGCTTGGCGTTGCAGACGGTCAAGCCGATGTTGCCGCCAGCCGCTTCGCAGCTCATTCCGGCTTGATCGCGGCTTTACCTCCGACGGGCTCCGACCGATCCCGCCTTCGGCTTCACTCACCCGGAAAAACCACCATGTGCGGCATCGTCGGCGCGATCTCAAAGGCGCCCGTCAACCAGCTGATCTACGACGCGCTGCTGCTGTTGCAGCACCGCGGGCAGGACGCCGCCGGCATCGTCACGATGCAGGGCACCAAGTGCTTCATGCACAAGGGCCGCGGCATGGTGCGCGATGTCTTCCGCACCCGCAACATGCGCAGCCTTCCGGGCACCGTGGGTCTGGGTCAGTGTCGCTATCCCACTGCCGGCAATGCCTACAGCGAAGAAGAAGCGCAGCCGTTCTATGTCAATGCGCCCTACGGCATCGTGCTGGTGCACAACGGCAACCTGACCAATGCGCAGGCGCTGAAGGCCGAACTGTTCGACATCGACCGTCGCCACATCAACACCGAAAGCGACACCGAGGTGCTGATCAACGTGCTGGCGCACGAGCTGGAACTGGTGGCGCGCGAACTGCCTTTGACGCCGGACCATGTCTTCAAGGCCGTGGGCGCCGTGCACAAGCGCATCCGCGGCTCGTACGCGGTGATTGCGCTGATCGCCGGGCATGGGTTGTTGGCGTTTCGCGACCCCTTCGGCATCCGGCCGCTGTGCTTTGGAGAAGGCACCGGCGACGCGCCGGGTGAAGGTGCCGGAACCACCGTGGGCGGTGTGATGGTGGCCAGCGAATCGGTGGCGCTGGAAGGCACGGGCCACAAGTTGACGCGCGATGTGGCGCCCGGCGAAGCCATCTTCGTCGACCTGCAAGGCCGCATCCACACCCGCCAATGCGCCGAGCAGGCATCGTTGCACCCCTGCATGTTCGAATACGTCTACCTGGCGCGCCCGGACTCGGTGATGGACGGCATCTCGGTCTACCACGCGCGGCTCAATTTGGGCGAGACGCTGGCGCAGCGGGTGATCTCGACCCTGCCGCCATCGGAGATCGACGTGGTGATCCCGATCCCCGAATCGAGCCGCCCGAGCGCGATGCAGTTGGCCCATCGGCTCGGAAAACCCTATCGCGAAGGCTTCGTCAAGAACCGTTATGTGGGCCGCACGTTCATCATGCCGGGTCAGGCCGTTCGCAAGAAGAGCGTCAGGCAGAAACTGAACGCCATCGACATGGAATTCAGGGGCCGCAACGTGCTGCTGGTCGACGACAGCATCGTGCGCGGCACCACCAGCAAGGAGATCGTGCAGATGGCGCGTGAAGCCGGCGCCCGAAAGGTCTACATGGCATCGGCCGCGCCGCCAGTGCGACACCCCAACGTCTACGGCATCGACATGCCGACAGCCGAAGAGCTGATCGCCCACAACCGCAGCATCGAAGAGATCCGCCAGTTCATCGGCGCCGACCAGCTGATCTACCAGGACGTGGCGGCGATGAAGCGCGTGGTCGGGGCCCTGAACCCGAAGTTGGCTGGCTTCGAAGCCAGTTGTTTCGACGGCCACTACATCACGGGAGATGTCAGCGAAGCCGAGTTCGCGTCGCTGCAGGCGCAGCGCCAACTGCAATTCGATGCCGAAGGGGACGACGACGGGGACGACGCCCGCAGCGGGCCGCGGTCGCGGCTGGCGTTGCAGAGCCGGGATCAAGATCAGGATCAAGAACAGGAGCAGGGCGCATGATTCCGAAGCTCGACCTGCCGGCCGATGTGCGGCCCGACACGCTGGCGGTGCGGCAGGGCCTGCCGCCGTCGCAGTGGGGCGAGAACTCCGAAGCGCTGTTCCTGAGCAGCTCGTTCGTGCATCCCGATGCCGAAACCGCCGCGCGCCGCTTCGCCAACGAAGAAGACGCCTTCGTCTACAGCCGCTTCTCGAATCCCACCGGGATGATGATGGAGCGCAGGCTGGCCTCGATGGAAGGCACCGAAGCCTGCATCGGCGCGGCCAGCGGCATGGCCGCGATCACGCTGTTGCTGATGGGATTGCTGAAGAGCGGCGACCATGTGGTGTGCTCGCAGAGCGTGTTCGGCTCGACCATCAAGCTGTTGCAGGAGTTCGCGAAGTTCGGGGTCGAGACCACCTTCGTGCCACCGACCGATCTGCCGGCCTGGAAGGCGGCCATGCGTCCGAGCACCCGGCTGCTGTTCGCCGAGACCCCCAGCAACCCGCTGACCGAGGTTTGCGATGTGGCGGCATTGGCCGAGATCGCCCATGCCGGCCAGGGTGCCGACAGGGCCCTGCTCGCGATCGACAACTGCTTCTGCTCGCCTGCGTTGCAGCGCCCGGTGGAGCTGGGTGCCGACCTCGTGATCCATTCCGGCACCAAGTTCCTTGACGGGCAGGGCCGGGTGATCGCCGGTGCGGTCTGCGGGCCGGCCGACATTCTGGACAACAAGCTGGCGCCGGTGATGCGCAGTGCCGGCATGAGCCTGTCGCCCTTCAACGCCTGGGTGGTGCTGAAGGGGCTGGAGACACTGTCGATCCGCGTGCAGACGCAAAGCCAGCGTTGCCTGCAACTGGCGCAGTGGCTGCAGTCGCAGCCGGCGGTCGAGCGGGTCCACCACCCCGGGCTGGAATCGCACCCGCAGCACCGGCTGGCGATGGCGCAGCAAAACGGGGTTGGCGGCGCAGTGTTGTCGTTCGAAGTGCGCGGCGGGCGTGCGGCGGCCTTTGCCGTCATCGACGCCACCCGCATCTGCAGCATCACCGCCAACCTGGGCGACACCAAGACCACCATCACCCACCCGTCCAGCACCTCGCACGGGCGCCTGACCGAAGTCCAGCGCCAGGCCGCCGGCATTGGGCAGGGCTTGATCCGGCTGGCGGTGGGGCTCGAGGATGTCGAAGATCTGAAAGCCGACCTGCTGCGCGGCTTCGAACCGCTGGCCGCGGGTGCACCGAGCGCCGCGCGATGACGGTCCGCACCCGCATCGCCCCGTCGCCCACGGGCTTCCTGCACCTTGGCACCGCGCGCACCGCGCTGTACTCGTGGGTCTATGCGCGCCATCACGGCGGCAGCTTCGTGCTGCGCATCGAGGACACCGATGTCGAGCGCTCGACGCAGGATTCGGTCGAGCAGATTCTGGCGTCGATGCAGTGGCTGGGTTTGACGTACGACGAGGGTCCGATCTACCAGATGCAGCGACTGGCGCGTTACCACGCGGTGGCCGAGGAACTGATCGCAGCCGGCCATGCGTACCGCTGCTGGTGCACGACGGCCGAACTCGATGCGATGCGCGAAACGCAGCGGGCGCGCGGCGAGAAGACCCACTACGACCGCCGCTGGCGCCCCGAGCCCGGCAAGACGCTGCCGCCAGCGCCCGCGGGTGTGCAGCCGGTGGTGCGGTTTGCCAACCCGATCGACGGGCAGGTCGCATGGGACGATCTGGTCAAGGGGCCGATCAGCATTTCGAATGCCGAGATCGACGACCTGATCATCTTGAGACCGGCCGATGTCTCGGGCGACGGCGATAGGGATGGCACTGAGACCGACGGCTCGGCGACCTTTGGCGTGCCGACTTACAACTTCGCAGTGGTGGTCGACGACCTGGACATGGCCATCACCCATGTCTTTCGCGGTGACGAACACATCAACAACACCCCGTGGCAGATCAACATCGCGCGCGCTCTGCTGGCCTTGCAAGTGTCGGCAGATGGGGCGGCGGCCATTGCGCTGCCGCATTACGGCCACTGCCCCGTCATCCTTGGCGACGATGGGCAGAAGCTGTCGAAGCGCCGCGGTGCGGTCAGCGTCACGGCCTATCGCGATGCGGGCTACCTGCCCGAAGGCATGCTGAACTACCTGGCCCGGCTGGGCTGGAGCCATGGCGACGACGAACTGTTCACGCTGGCACAGATGGTGGACTGGTTCGATGGCTCGCATCTGGCGAAGAGCCCGGCGCAATGGGACCCCGCAAAGCTGGCCTGGGTCAATGCCCACCACATCCGCGAAGCCGACGACGCGGCGCTGGCCGCCCTGGTGCAGGCGCAGCTGATTGGGCGTGGAATCGGGGCCACCGACACCGACTTGCTGGCCCGCGGCTGCGCGTTGTTCAAGGACCGCTGCAGCACCACGGTCGAGCTGGCCGATTGGCTGCAGATGCTGTTCGTCGCCCCGGTGCCTGCAGCAGCCGAAATGTCGGCTCACATGAACCCGGCGCTGCGTCCTGCGATCGATCAACTGCATGACCGGCTGGCTGCTGTAACCGCCTGGGACAAGGCAGCGATCGCCGCCGAGTTCAAGGCGGTGTTGACCACGCAGGGCCTGAAGATGCCGCAACTGGCGCCGGCCGTGCGGGTGCTGGTGTGCGGCCGTGCACAAACCCCGGCGATCGATGCCGTGCTGGCGTTGTTCCCGCGTCAGACCGTGCTCGAGCGTTTGCAGCGGACTTGACGAATCGTTTATAGTCGCGGGCTCGCTTGAACGCACCTGCGGCTTGAGCGCA
>JBDSMV010000033.1:0-5260 GCA_039915715.1 Rubrivivax sp.
GACGCGCTGGATCAAGGCGAAACTGCCGGGGGCGAAGGTCAGCGGCGGCGTCTCGAACGTGTCGTTCAGCTTCCGCGGCAACGACGCGGTGCGCGAAGCGATCCACACCGTGTTCCTGTACCACGCCATCCAGGCCGGCATGGACATGGGCATCGTCAATGCCGGCAGGGTAGGGGTCTACGACGACCTCGAGCCCGACCTGCGCGAACGCGTCGAGGACGTGGTGCTCAATCGTCGCAAGGACGCCAGCGAACGGTTGCTCGAGATCGCCGAAACCGCCAAGGGCATGGCCAAGGACGACAGTGCCCGGCTGGCGTGGCGCGCCGGCGATGTCGACCACCGCTTGAGCCATGCGCTTGTGCATGGCATCACCGAATTCATCACCGAAGACACCGAAGAAGCCTGGCAGGCGATCTCGGCCAAGGGCGGTCGGCCGTTGCATGTGATCGAGGGCCCGTTGATGGCCGGCATGAACGTGGTCGGCGACCTGTTCGGGCAAGGCAAGATGTTCCTGCCGCAGGTGGTCAAGAGCGCCCGCGTGATGAAGCAGGCGGTGGCGCACCTGCTGCCTTACATCGAAGCCGAAAAGAAGCTCTTGATCGAAGGCGGTGGTGAAGCCAGGGCCAGGGGCAAGATCGTGATCGCGACCGTCAAGGGCGATGTGCACGACATCGGCAAGAACATCGTCACAGTCGTGCTCCAATGCAACAACTTCGAGGTCATCAACATGGGTGTGATGGTGCCGTGTCAGGACATCCTGGCGCGCGCCAAGGCCGAAGGCGCCGACATCGTCGGCTTGTCGGGGCTCATCACCCCGAGCCTGGAAGAGATGCAGCATGTGGCCGCCGAGATGCAGCGCGACGAGTGGTTCACCGCGCGCAGCACCCCGCTCCTGATCGGCGGCGCCACCTGCAGCCGTGTGCACACCGCGGTCAAGATCGCCCCGCACTACAGCGGGCCGGTGGTCTATGTGCCCGATGCGTCGCGCAGTGTGGGGGTGTGTTCGGAGCTGATCTCCGATGAGCGCGCCGCGGCCTACATCGCCGAGCTGGAAGCCGATTACGACCGGGTGCGCATCCTGCATGCCAACAAGAAGGCGACGCCGCTGGTGACATTGGCCTCAGCGCGTGCCAACAAGGCGGCAGTCGACTGGTCCGGCTACACGCCGCCCCAGCCGTCGTTCATCGGTCGGCGCGTGTTCCAGAACCAGGACCTGACCGAGTTGGCAGCGTGCATCGACTGGGGCCCGTTCTTCCAGACCTGGGACCTGGCCGGCAAGTTCCCCGACATCCTGCGTGACGAGGTGGTGGGCCCCGAGGCGCAGCGTGTCTTCAGCGATGCCAAGCGCATGCTGCAGCGCTTGATTGCGGGCCGCTGGCTGCGGGCCAGCGGGGTCATGGCACTGCTGCCGGCCAACACCGTCGACGACGACACGATCGAGGTCTACACCGACGCCACGCGCAGCGAGGTGGCGTTGCGCTGGAGTCCGTTGCGGCTGCAAACCGAACGGCCGGTGGTGGATGGCCCGGACGGAAAAGTCAAGAGGCCCAACCGCAGCCTGGCCGACTTCATCGCACCGAAGGGCGTGGCCGACGACTTCATCGGCCTGTTCGCGGTCACCGCGGGTCTGGACATCGAGAAGAAGGAGCGCCAGTTCGTCGACGATCTGGACGACTACAGCGCGATCACGCTCAAGGCCCTGGCCGACCGCTTGGCCGAAGCCTTTGCAGAGTGGCTGCACCAGCGCGTGCGCACCGAGTTGTGGGGCTACGCGCCCGACGAATCGTTCTCCACCGAACAGCTGATCGCCGAGAAGTACCGCGGCATTCGCCCGGCGCCGGGCTATCCGGCCTGCCCCGACCACAGCGTCAAACGCGCGATGTTCGAGCTGCTGCAGGCGGGCGACATCGGCATGGGCGTGACCGAGAGCCTGGCGATGACGCCAGCGGCCAGCGTCAGCGGCTTCTACCTGGCGCACCCGGAGGCGGTCTACTTCAATGTCGGCCGCATCGGTGAGGACCAGCTGGCCGACTGGGCGGCACGCCAACGCATGGCCGAGGCCGATGCGCGGCGCGCACTGGCGCCGTCGTTGGGCTGAGCCTCGACAGCGACCACCGGGCCAGTTGCAGTGTAAAGGTAAGAGACTCGCCAAAAGCGCTACCGAGGCCCCACTTTCGGCGCTGAAACCGCGATGATCCGCGCCGGCCGTCGGTGCGGGTTCGACGCGGCCATCGGAGTGCTCGTCATCGCGAGGCTCCGCCGTCATCGAACCCGTGTTCCGAATGCGCCGTGCAGCCTTGCCGCCGGCGCGTCGTCTTGATGAGGTCCGCCGTGACACGTCCTGCCTTCGTTCTGCGCGGTCTGCTGGCCGCCACCGCTCTGGCCCTGCTCGGCTCCGCGGGCGCCGCCCAGCCGGCTGCAAGCCGGCTGATGACCAACGCGGCACTGCGCAACCCGGCGCCCGCCGCGCTGCCGGTCGACATTCCAGCCACGGTCGAAGAAGGCCGGCGCTTCCTGGCGATGGCCAGCTTCGGCGCCAGCGACGACGGCATCGCCCGCCTCATGAAGATCGGCGTCGGCGCCTGGATCGACGAGCAGTGGCAAGTGCCGGCGACCTCGCACCGCGCGTACTGGGAAGCGCGCGATGCCGCGATCCGCGCTGCGGACCCGTTGTCCACGGGTGCCACCACCAACGAGGTGCTGGAAAGCTTCTGGAAGCACGCCTTGACGGGACAGGACCAGCTGCGCCAGCGGGTGGCCTATGCGCTGTCGCAGATCTTCGTGCTGTCGGCGCAGGACAGCGATGTGGCCAACCAGCCGCGCGCGCTGGCCGACTGGCTCGACATGCTCAATCTGGCGGGCCCGTCGCAATACCGGGCCTTCATCGAAGTCGTGGCGCGGCACCCGCTGATGGGGCGCTACCTGACCCACCTGCGCAACCAGAAGGCCGATGCCGCCAGCGGCCGCGTGCCCGACGAGAACTTTGCGCGCGAAGTGATTCAGTTGTTCTCGATCGGCGTCGTGCGCCTGAATGCCGATGGCACGCCCATGCTGGTCAATGGTGCTCCGCTCGAAACCTACGGCCCGGCCGATGTCAGCGGCATGGCGCGGGTTTTCACCGGCTTCAGCTTCGCGTGCCCGGCGTTCCCGGCCAACGGCTGCTTCTACAGCGGCAGCTCGAACGGTGTGTCGGACCCGGACCGCGAGTTCAAGGCGATGCGCGGTTATCCCAACTTTCACGAGAAGGGCGAGAAAAAGTTCCTGGGTGCGACGATCGCGCCGCAGGCCACCGCCGACCCCGATGCCAGCCTCAGGGTGGCGCTGGACACGCTGGCCACGCACCCCAACGTCGGCCCGTTCATCAGCAAGCAGTTGATCCAGCGCCTGGTCACCAGCAACCCGAGCCCGGCCTATGTGTCGGCAGTGGCTGCGGTGTGGGCCGACAACGGCGCCGGCGTGCGCGGCGACATCAAGGCCGTGGTGCGGGCGATCCTGACCCATCCCGAGTTGCTCAATGTCTCGAACCGCGACGGCAAGCTGCGCGAACCGGTGCTGCGTTTGTCGGCTTACCTGCGCGCTTTTCCGCATCTTTCGGACACCGGGCGCTTCCGGGTCGGCAACACCGACAACCCCGGCACGCAACTGGGGCAGACCCCGCTGCGTGCGCCATCGGTGTTCAACTTCTACCGCCCTGGTTACCTGGCGCCCGGCAGCCAGTCGGCAGCGGCCGGCATGGTGGCGCCCGAGCTGCAGTTGCTCAACGAGTCCAGCGTGGCGGGCTGGGTCAACTTCATGCGCGACAACCTGACCAGTGGTGTCGGCGGCTACAACGGCACCGTCGACGGCACGGTCTACAACCGCCGTGACCTGCAGCGCAATTGGCTGGTCGAGATGGACTGGGCCAAGAAGCCGACGGGGCTGGTCTACCTGCTGGCCGAACGGCTGCTCTATGGCCAGCCGGCCGAGACCTTGAAGAATGACGTGATCGCCGCGGTCAGCGCCATCACGGTGCCCACCGCCACGCCCACCAACCAGACGGCGGTCAACAACGCGCTGCGCGACCGCGTGAAAGTGGCGATGCTGCTGTTGCTGGCATCGCCCGAATTCCTGGTCCAGAAGTGACACAGCAGACCCTGCGGCAACCTTTCAGAGAACCCCCCATGCACATCCTCAAAGATGCTTCACGCCGCTTGTTCCTGCGGCAGGCCGGTGCGCTGTCGACGATCGCCGGTGTCGGCGCGCCGCTGGCGCTGAACCTGGCGGCGATGGGCTCGGCAGCCGCTGGCACGCCCGGCGACTACAAGGCCATCGTGTGCCTGTTCCTGTTCGGCGGCAACGACGCCTACAACATGGTGCTGCCGACCGAGAGTGCCAGCTGGCAGGCCTACACCACCACCCGCAACCAGGCGCCGGACTCGATCGCACTGCTGGCTGCCGGCACCGCACCGAATCCGACGGCTGCCGTGGGCTCGCCGGCGCGACTCGGCGGCGTGCTGCCGTTGTCGGTGCTGCGCCCACAGGGTCGCAGCTTCGCCCTGCACCCGATGCTGCCGGCTGTGAAGGAGCTGTTCGACACCCAGCGCCGGGTTGCGGTGCTGCCCAACATCGGTCCGCTGGTAATGCCGACGACCAAGGTGCAGTACGGCAACGCCGCCTACCCGAAGCCGGCCCGGCTCTTCAGTCACAACGACCAGCAGAACACCTGGCAGGCGCTGTCGCCCGAAGGCAGCACGCGCGGTTGGGGCGGTCGCATGGCCGACCAGTTGGCAGCGCTCAACGGCACGCCGATCTTCACCGCGGTGTCGGCCACCGGCAACTCGGTGTGGCTGTCGGGCGACCAGGTGGTGCAGTACCAGGTCGGCAGCGGCGGCGCGACGCCGTTGGGGGTCGACAGCAGCGGTCGGCTGTATGGCTCGGCTGCGGCAGGTGCGGCGCTGCAGCGTGTGGCATCGATGGCGCGCAACACGCATCCGCTGGATGCCGATGTCGCCACCATCGGGGCTCGCTCGATCGCAGCCGAGCAACTGCTGCGCACGGCGCTGCGTCCGGCATCCGACCCGGCTTTCGGCACCCCGCCCGCCAGCGGCACCACCTACAACGCCAGCAACGACCCGAAGCTGCGCTACCTGAACCCGCTGACCGGCGCCATGGCCAGCAACGCGCTGGCCGCGCAACTGCAGGTGGTGGCACGGATGATCGATGCCGGCATGTCGGGGGCTACCGGCGCGCGCCGCCAGGTGTTCTTCGTCAGCCTGGGCGG
>JBDSMV010000312.1:0-4739 GCA_039915715.1 Rubrivivax sp.
CCGAGAAGATTCGCTCGTGGTCGTTTGGCGAGGTGAAGAAGCCCGAGACCATCAACTACCGCACCTTCAAGCCAGAACGCGACGGCCTGTTCTGCGCCAAGATCTTCGGTCCGATCAAGGACTACGAGTGCCTGTGCGGCAAGTACAAGCGCCTGAAGCACCGCGGCGTGATCTGCGAGAAGTGCGGCGTCGAAGTGACGCAGACCAAGGTGCGGCGCGACCGCATGGGTCACATCGACCTGGCTGCACCTTGCGCCCACATCTGGTTCCTGAAGAGCCTGCCGTCGCGGCTGGGTCTGGTGCTGGACATGACCCTGCGCGACATCGAGCGCGTGCTGTACTTCGAGGCCTATGTGGTCGTCGATCCGGGCATGACCCCGCTGAAGAAGTTCAGCATCATGTCGGAAGACGAATGGGAAGCGAAGTACACCGAGTTCGGTGACGAGTTCACCGCGCTGATGGGTGCCGAAGGCATCAAGCGGCTGCTCGAAGAGATGGACCTGGATGTCGAGATCGACAAGATCCGCAACGACATGACCGGGTCGGAGCTGAAGATCAAGAAGAACAGCAAGCGCTTGAAGGTGATGGAAGCCTTCAAGAAGAGCGGCATCCGCCCGCATTGGATGGTGCTCCAGGTGCTGCCGGTGCTGCCGCCGGACCTGCGTCCGCTCGTTCCCCTCGACGGCGGCCGCTTCGCCACGTCCGACCTGAACGACCTGTACCGCCGCGTCATCAACCGCAATAACCGGTTGGCAAGACTTCTGGAGCTGAAGGCGCCGGAAATCATCGTGCGCAACGAGAAGCGGATGTTGCAGGAGGCTGTCGACAGCCTGCTGGACAACGGCCGCCGCGGCAAGGCGATGACGGGTGCCAACAAGCGTGCGCTGAAGTCGCTGGCAGACATGATCAAGGGCAAGAGCGGACGCTTCCGCCAGAACCTGCTGGGCAAGCGCGTCGACTACTCGGGCCGTTCGGTGATCGTGGTCGGCCCGACCTTGAAGCTGCACCAGTGCGGCTTGCCCAAGCTGATGGCGATCGAGCTCTTCAAGCCGTTCATCTTCAGCCGCCTGGAGGCGATGGGCATTGCCACCACCATCAAGGCGGCCAAGAAAGAAGTCGAGAGCGGCACGCCAGTGGTGTGGGACATCCTCGAGGAAGTCATCAAGGAACACCCGGTGCTGCTCAACCGCGCGCCGACGCTGCACCGCCTGGGCATTCAGGCCTTCGAGCCGGTGCTGATCGAAGGCAAGGCGATCCAGCTGCATCCGCTGGTGTGCTCGGCCTTCAACGCCGACTTCGACGGCGACCAGATGGCCGTGCACGTGCCGTTGTCGATCGAAGCGCAGATGGAAGCCCGCACGCTGATGCTGGCGTCAAACAACGTGCTGTTCCCGGCCAACGGTGAACCGTCGATCGTGCCGTCGCAAGACGTGGTGCTGGGTCTGTACTACGCCACCCGCGAACGCATCAACGGCAAGGGCGAGGGCATGGTTTTCGCCGACATGCAGGAGCTTCAGCGCGCTCTCGACAACGGCGTGGTCGAGGTCACCGCGCGCATCAGCGTGCGCTTGACCGAGTGGGTGCGCAATGCCGGTGTGCCCGAAGGCGCCACCAAGGACGAGGACTTCACGCCCGAGACCAAGCTCATCGCCACGACCGTCGGGCGGGCCCTGTTGTCGGAAATTCTTCCGAAGGGCCTGCCGTTCAGCAACATGAACAAGGCGCTGAAGAAGAAGGAGATCTCGCGCCTGATCAACGTCAGCTTCAGGAAGTGCGGTCTGAAGGAAACCGTGGTGTTCGCCGACAAGCTGCTGCAGGCCGGCTTCCGGCTGGCCACGCGGGCTGGCATCTCGATCGCCATCGACGACATGCTGGTGCCGAAGGAAAAGCCCGGCCTGATCGAAAAGGCCGAGAAAGAGGTCAAGGAGATCGAGCAGCAGTACGTCTCGGGTCTGGTGACCGCCGGCGAGCGCTACAACAAGGTGGTCGACATCTGGGGCAAGACCGGCGACGAAGTTGGCAAGGTCATGATGAGCCAGCTGTCGAAGCAGAAGGTCGAAGACCGCCATGGCAAGCAGGTCGACCAGGAGTCGTTCAACTCGATCTACATGATGGCCGATTCGGGTGCGCGAGGCTCTGCCGCGCAGATCCGTCAGCTGGCCGGCATGCGCGGTCTGATGGCCAAGCCCGACGGCTCGATCATCGAAACACCGATCACGGCCAACTTCCGAGAAGGCCTGAATGTGTTGCAGTACTTCATCTCGACCCACGGCGCCCGCAAGGGCCTGGCGGACACGGCGTTGAAGACCGCCAACTCGGGCTACCTGACACGTCGACTGGTGGACGTGACGCAGGACCTGGTGGTGACCGAGAACGACTGCGGCACGCAAAACGGCATGAACCGCCGCGCGCTGGTCGAAGGCGGAGAGGTCATCGAATCGCTGCGCGACCGCATCCTGGGTCGTGTCACGGCGATCGAGGTGCAGCATCCTGAATCGCAGGAATCGATGGTCGACGCTGGCGCGATGCTGGACGAAGACACTATCGACCGTCTGGAAGCAGCCGGCGTCGACGAGGTCAAGGTCCGCACTGCGCTGACCTGCGGCACTCGCTTCGGCATCTGCGCCAAGTGCTATGGCCGCGACCTGGGCCGTGGTGGTTTGGTGAACGTCGGCGAAGCGATCGGTGTGATCGCGGCGCAGTCGATCGGCGAGCCGGGCACGCAGTTGACGATGCGCACCTTCCACATCGGTGGTGCGGCATCGCGCGCCGCAGTGGCCAGCAGCGTCGAGGCCAAGAGTGACGGCGTCATCGGCTTCAATGCAACGATGCGGTATGTCACCAATGGCAAGGGCGTGCTGGTGGTAATTTCGCGGTCCGGTGAGGTCGTCATCAGCGACCCGCATGGCCGTGAGCGTGAGCGCCACAAGCTGCCGTATGGCGCCAACCTGGCCGTGAAGGCCGACCAGACGGTCAAGGCCGGCACGGTGCTGGCCAATTGGGACCCGCTGACGCGACCGATCATCACCGAGTTCGCGGGCCGTGCGCAGTTCGAAAACGTCGAAGAAGGCGTGACGGTTGCCAAGCAGCTCGACGAGGTCACGGGTCTGTCGACCCTGGTCGTGATCGACAGCAAGCGCCGCGGTGTGGCCAAGGTCATCCGGCCGCAGGTGAAGTTGTTCGATGCCGCCGGTGTCGAAGTCAAGATCCCGGGCACCGACCACGCAGTGACGATCGGTTTCCCGGTCGGCTCGTTGATCCAGATCCGCGATGGTCAGGACCTGGCGCCCGGCGAGGTACTGGCGCGGATTCCGATGGAAGGGCAGAAGACACGCGACATCACCGGCGGCTTGCCGCGGGTGGCCGAGCTGTTCGAAGCCCGTTCACCGAAGGACGTGGGCTTGCTGGCCGAGATCACCGGCACGGTCAGCTTCGGCAAGGAGACCAAGGGCAAGAACCGCCTGCAGATCACCGACCCCGAAGGCACCGTGCACGAAGAGCTGATTGCCAAGGAGAAAAACATCCTTGTGCACGAAGGCCAGGTGGTCAACCGCGGCGAGTTGGTGGTGGACGGCAGTGCCGACCCGCAGGACATCCTGCGCCTGCTGGGCATCGAGGAATTGGCGCGCTACATCGTCGACGAGGTGCAGGACGTCTACCGCTTGCAGGGCGTGAAGATCAACGACAAGCACATCGAGGTGATCGTGCGCCAGATGCTGCGTCGCGTGCAGATCGTCAATGTGGGCGACAGCACCTACATTGCGGGTGAACAGGTCGAGCGTTCGGAACTGCTGGACACCAACGACGCGTTGCGCGCAGCGGGCAAGATGCCGGCCACCCATGCCGACGTGCTGCTGGGCATCACCAAAGCCAGCCTGTCGACCGATTCGTTCATCTCGGCGGCTTCCTTTCAGGAAACGACCCGGGTGCTGACCGAGGCGGCCATCATGGGCAAGCGCGACGAGCTGCGCGGCTTGAAAGAGAACGTCATCGTCGGCCGCCTGATCCCTGCAGGCACCGGCATGGCGTTCCACGAAGCGCGTCGCGTCAAGGAAGCAATGGACGAGAGCGAGCGCCGTGCGATCGCGCTGCAGGAAGCCGAAGAGTTGGCGGCCGTGCAGATGAACGCGGTCGATGCGGCCACCGAGGCCGCCGCTGCGGGCGGAGCTGCTGCGGAGTAAGTCTGCAGCGGCGCGCGCTGCTCGAGTGCAGCGTCAACCCAGAAGGGCGGCCTAGGCCGCCCTTTTTCGTGGGGTGTCGCCCAGCACCGCGTCCAGGTCCGCCACGCGGGTGAAGGTGCGGGCGGCAACGGGGGCTGTCATCGTTCGATCCCCGAGCAAGGGTTGGGGCGGCGGGCACCGCGGGTTGAACTGTGAACGATGGGCGTCTGTCGACAAGCTAGTCTGCGACCCCTTCGCCGCCGAGCAGGCAGCCGTTGGCCATCGGCCGCAGCCATTCCGCGGGGCGGCAGATCCTCAGATTGAATTGCAGCGCCGCCCCGGCCAGTTTCAGCAGCGCCCGGTCGTGGGTAATTAGCGCAGTCGCGCCCGTGAAGACGGCCAGATCGACGAAGACCTGATCGTCCGCGTCGCTGCAGCGCAGTCGGGGGTCCGCGCAGGGCGGAGGATCGGCTCGGCGAGTCGCCCCGCGGTCGAACTCGCGCAGCAGGGCCTGCGCGTCGGGAGACCATCTGGCAAGGGTCGAGTAGCCCAGCGTGCGCTGGAATTCCGCCCGCATCC
>JBDSMV010000181.1:0-8023 GCA_039915715.1 Rubrivivax sp.
GTCGGTCTTGTCGACCTTCGCTTCCGAGATCGCGCCGATCATGTACAGCGCGCTTTCGGGCCGGTCCTTGAACTCGTCGCGCAGAATGCGCTCGCAACCGTCGAGCGCATCCGCCAGGCTGACCAGCTTGCCTTGCAGGCCCGTGAACTGTTCGGTGGTGAAGAAGGGCTGCGTCAGGAAGCGCTCGAGGCGCCGCGCACGTGCGACGACAGCACGGTCTGCCGGCGAGAGTTGCTCCAGGCCGAGCATCGCGATGATGTCCTTCAGATCGGAATACTTCGCGAGGGTGCGCCGGATCTCCTGTGCCAGCGCGTAGTGGCGCTCGCCGACGATCCCAGGCGTCGCCATCTTGGAGTTGGACTGCAGCGGGTCGATGGCCGGGAACAAACCTTCGCCGGCCCGTTTGCGCGACAGCACGATCGACGCCGACAGGTGCGAAAAGGTGTGCACCGCCGCCGGGTCCGTGAAGTCGTCGGCCGGCACATAAACCGCCTGGATCGACGTGATCGCTCCGCTGTCGGTGTTGGCGATGCGCTCCTCCAAGGCCGACAACTCGGTGCCCATGGTCGGCTGATACCCCAGGCGCGACGGCATCTGCCCCATCAAGCCCGAGACCTCGGAGCCGGCCTGGATGAAGCGGAAGATGTTGTCGATCAGCAGCAGCACGTCGCGCTGCTCGTCGTCGCGGAAATACTCGGCCATCGTCAGGGCGGCCTGGCCGACGCGAAAGCGCGCGCCGGGCGGCTCGTTCATCTGGCCGAACACCATCACCATGTGCTTCAGCACATCGGCCTTCTTCATCTCGGCATAGAGATCCTGACCTTCCCGGCAGCGTTCGCCGATGCCGCAGAAGATGCTCACACCTTCGTGTTTGCCAACCATGTTGTGGATCATCTCGGTCAGCAGCACCGTCTTGCCGACACCCGCACCGCCGAACAGTCCCGCCTTGCCGCCGGTTTCCAGCGGCACCAGCACGTCGATCATCTTGATGCCGGTTTCGAAGATCGCCGATGTGGTCGAGCGGTGGATCAGCGGCGGCGGCTCGCGGTGCACCGACCGCCATGTCACGCCTTGTGGTTCGTCCTGACGGTCGATGGCATGGCCGAAAACGTCGAACATGCGCGACAGGATGGCCTTGCCCACCGGCGCCATCAGTGGCCCGCCGGTGTCCGATACCGCCATGCCACGCGCCAGACCTTGCGTCAGCGTCAGCGCGATGCCGCGCACATGGTGGGTGTCGATCTGGGTCAGGACCTCGATCGCGATCGCCGCATCGGCACCCGCGCGCAGCAGGGTGCGGATCGAAGGCAGTTGGCCATCGAAACGCACATCGACAACGCTGCCGCGCACGGCGGTGACCACGCCCGAATTCGGCGCCGCATGGCCACGCTCGTCACCGCCTCTGTCACTCACCCCGGATTCACCTCCTGACATCGCCCGCAGGCCACCGAGCAGCACTTTGCTCGAGCGCAAGCCCGGGGTCTGTGCGTCAGCGCACAGACGGGCATGCGCCTGCAACTTAGCGTGCCCGCATCGACGCTGCCCCCCCCCGCCCGACCCTGCAGACCCCGACGCCCCCGGGGGCCGCCTTTCCGTCTGACGCTTTGGCGCCTGACGTTTTGCCGTCGGACGTCTTACCTTCTGACGGCTGCAAGCTGGCTTCGCTGTTCGCGGCACGAACCGCGGGTGCGGTCGACGCCCAGGCCGTCGGGGCCGTGATGGCTGTTGCATGGATGGCGATCGAGCGGACCCTGCGAGCAGTGGTCGGCGCCCCGGGCGCTGCGGCGCTGTACACGCGCAGCCTGTACCTGGCCGCACGTCAACATGCCTGGCTGCTCGACGTCTGGGCAGACGGAGACCGCAAGGTCGACGTCACCCGGCTCAGGGTGGAAATGGCCAAGCGGAACATCGACGAGGCGGTCGCCGCGGGGCAGTTTCTGCTGAGAACCTTCGATCGGCTCTTGTCCGGACTGATCGGCGAATCGCTCATGGAGCAGCTTTTGCTCCCTGTGTACGAAGAACCCTGGCACAACGCGCCGGACGAGGGGCGCACAACATGACAAGCAAGGTGAAGATCCGACGGCTGGCGACCGGGGTGCCCGGTCTGGACGACGTGCTGGGGGGCGGTATCCCGGAGTTCTCGTTCAACATCATCGCTGGCAAGCCGGGATGCGGCAAGACGACGCTCGCGCACCAGATGATGTTCGCGATGGCCTCGCCCGAGCAGCCTGCGCTCTTTTTCACCGTCATGGGCGAGCCGCCGCTGAAGATGCTGCGCTACCAGCAGCAGTTCTCTTTCTTCGACGAAGCGCGGGTCGGTCGCTCGGTCCGTTTCTTCAACCTCTCCGACGCTGCCCGGGACGGAGATCTGGATGAAGTTCTGCGCCGCATCGTCGCCGAAGTCGAGGCGCATGGACCGGGCCTGGTGTTCATCGACTCCTTTCGATCGGTGATCGTGGCCAGCCATTCCGGGGGCGACGGGCATCACCGGCTGCAGAACTTCCTGCAACAGCTGGGCACGGTGATGACGAGCTGGCAGGCGACCACCTTCCTGATCGACGAGTACCCGGAGGAATCCGACGTCAATCCGATCTTCACCGTCGCCGACGGCGTGATCTGGCTGCGCCAGAGCGTGCAACGCAACTCCATGGTCCGCAAGATGGAAGTCATGAAGATGCGCGGCCAGGCGCCGGTGCCGGGCCTGCACACCTTTCGCATTTCCGACAGCGGGGTCGAAGTCTTTGTTCCTGCGGGTCTGCCCTGTCCGAGCAGCGACGCGCCGGGCGCGCTGCAGCAAGGCCGGGCGCGGCTGGGCATTCCGATCCTGGACGAGATGCTCGGCGGTGGACTGCCCCGGGGCTACTCGCTGCTTGTCGCCGGGCCCTCGGGCTCGGGCAAGAGCATCATGGCGGCGGCCTTCCTCGCCGAAGGCGCACGGCAGGGCGAGACCGGTGTCATCGCTGCATTCGAGCAGAACCCGCACCGCTCGCGCAGCCGCGTCGTTGCCGACCTGATCGCCAGCGGCCAGGTCGGTCTGGTCGACAACCGGCCGGCCGACCTGTCGATCGACGAGATGCTCAGGCTGCTGCTGGACGAGGTTCAACGCCTCAAGGCCACGCGGGTGGTGATCGACTCCCTCTCGGGTTTCGAGCTGGCGGTGGCGCCGACCTTCCGCGAGGACTTCCGCGAGTCGCTGGCCCGTCTGGTCACCGCTCTGGCCGGCGCGGGCGTCACGGTGCTGATGACTTCGGAGCTCGAAGACCGCTACACGGACCTTCGTTTCAGCCCCTACGGCACCGCGTTCATGACCGACGCCATCATCGTCCAGCGCTATGTCGAGATCGACAGCCGCCTGCGGCGGATGCTGGCCGTGGTCAAGGTGCGGGCCAGCGCGCATTCGGACGAGCTCCGCCTGTTCAACATCGACGGCGACGGCATTCACATCGAGCAGACCGTGCCCAACCAGGAAGGACTGCTCGGTGGCCGGCCGACCGCGACCGCAACTGGCGGCTCGTCGGGCGCACCACCTGCCATTTCCTGAACCCCTGGAGAAAGCTTTGGACAACTTTGCGAGCGACAACCGGGAAGCAACGGCCCACGCCACCCGCGAGCTGGCGGCGCTGAAGGACCGGGTCGACGAGGCGCGTCAGTTGTTGAGTCAGCTGCAAAAGGATATTGCGGCGGCAGAACGCCGTCTTCGCGACGGGGCGTCGACCGACCTTCTTCGAACCAACGAACAGTTGGTGCTGGCGATGCTGGAGGCCCAGCGCAGGGCCGAGGCCGCCGCGCATGACATCGTCTTTCGCGAGGTGACGGCAAAGCTCCGCCTTGAAAGCAAGCAACTCGGCGAAGAGAACCGGCAGATGAAGGAGACCAGCCGCCTGAAGAGCCAGTTCCTGACGAACATGTCGCACGAGTTGCGCACGCCACTGAACGCCGTCATCGGTTTCTCCGAGCTGCTGCGTCTCGGGTCGCTGCCGCCGGGATCGCCCAAGTACATCGAGTTCCTCGATCACATCATCACCGCCGGCCACTATCTGCTACAGCTGATCAGCGGCGTGCTCGACTTGACCAAGGCGGCCGCGGGCAAGCTGGATTTCGATCCGGAGCCCGTCGACCTGTGCTCGGTGAGTCAGGAAGTCGTCGACATGCTCAGACCCACGGCCAACCGAAAGTCGGCGTCGATCACCGTCGACATCGCAGCCGACATCGGCGAGCTGTTTGTCGATCGGTTGCGGTTGAAGCAGGTGCTGTCCAACCTCGTCTCCAACGCCATCAAGTTCAGCCGTGCGGGTGGCGAGGTTGCGCTGCGGGCGCGCAGGCAAGGCGATGCGTCGTTCATCGTCGAAGTCGAAGATCACGGCATCGGTATCGCGCCGGAAGACCAAAGCCGCCTCTTCGTCGAATTCCAGCAGCTCGACAGCCCCCAGTCCAGCCGCCAGGAGGGCACGGGAATCGGCCTGGCGCTGACGCGATTGCTGGTCGAAGGGCAAGGAGGTTCTGTCGGGCTCCGCAGCATCCTTGACCAGGGCAGCACCTTTTTCTTCACCTTGCCGCGGCGCACCTGTGCCGTGTCTCCTTCGACCGTCTAAGAACGTTGCCTTGGCGCAGGCCCGACACCAGCCACCAACGACCTGATCTGGTGGTGCACTTCGTCTCGAGGCCGGCGTGACGAACGGGATGGCAAGGGCGGCGTTGGGTTTCGGCCTTGTCGTGGCGGCCGGAATCGGGCTGGTCGTTTTCGGAGGCTCGCGCTGGCGCGTCGCTACACAGGCGCAGAGGGCGCAGCTTGAAGCCGCCCGCGTGCCGGCGCGTGCAAGACGCTACGACGCGCGCGAGATCGACGGTCTGCCCGCGCCGGTTCAGCGCTATTTCCGCGCAGTGCTGAAAGACGGTCAACCGCTGATCGCCACTGCCACGTTCGATCTCGTTGGCACGATCAACCTGTCGGCAACCGGCGAACAGTGGAAGCCCTTCACGTCGACCCAGCGAGCCGTCACCCACCGGCCGGGCTTTCTGTGGAACGGCCGGGTGGCGATGCTGCCGGGCTTGGCGGCGCATGTTCAAGACAGCTACATCGCCGGGGTCGGCACACTGCACGCGGCGGTGCTGGGGCTCTTTACGGTCGCTCGGGTTAAGGGCGACGGCGAGATCGCCCGCGGCGAATTGATGCGCTACTTCGCCGAGATGGCGTGGTACCCCACCGCGCTGCTGCCCAGCCAGGGCGTGCGCTGGGCGGCGGTGGACGACCGCGCAGCCCACGCCACGCTGGTGGACGGGGCGATCAGTCTGACCTTGCTGTTCAGGTTCGACAACGCCGGCCTGATCGCGTCGGTGCATGCCGACGCACGCGGCGCTGGCGTGGGCAAGGACACGGTCATGCTGCCTTGGGACTGCAGCGTTTCCGACTACCAACTGCGCGGCGGAATGATGGTGCCGACGCGCGGTGAGGCCGCATGGGTGCGGCCGGAAGGGCGCAAGCCGTACTTCTTGGGCCATCTGACATCGCTGGTCTACGAATTCTCGCCATGAGAGATGCGCCAGTTGGGTCAGTACCAAGGCGCTGGTCAACATCGAGTGACGCCGGGCTCTCTGACCAGGAGTCGGGCACGACCAGGGCATGGCATTCGAGGGTGCGCCGGCTTCGGGCCGCTGACTGCATGGCTGTGCCCGACACTTCGCATCAGCTGCAAACGGAGTCCCCCATGTCCAGCATCGACACACACAGCCATGCCACGGTCATTCCTTGTCTGCGCTATCGCGACGCACCGAAAGCCATCGACTGGCTTTGTTCGGTATTCGGGTTCCAGAAGCACCTTGTCGTGTCAAACGACGACGGCACGATCGCCCATGCACAGCTGAGCTTTGGCAGTGGCATGGTCATGCTCGGCTCCGTATCGAAGCTCGAGACCGAGTTCGATCGCCTCACAACGCAACCCGACGAGATCGGGGGCATGGAAACCCAAAGGCCCTGTCTCGTCGTAACGGACGCTAACGTGGTGACCCAGCGAGCGAAAGCTGCGGGTGCCCGGATCGACATCGAGATCAAGGAAGAAGCCTACGGAGGCCGAGGCTTCAGCTGCCGAGACCTGGAGGGCCACCTCTGGAACATCGGCACCTACGATCCGTGGTGAAGCCGCGGTTCTGTGGGGCAGCCGCCCCCGACCCTCGAAGCTACTTGGGTGAGATCCCTGCCTTGGCATCCCGCATCTGCCGTGTGGCGCATTGCGTAATCAATGCCATGGCGTCGGACTGCGCATCGCGCGTCATGTCGGCCAGCTCCTTCATGTCCGCCAGGGTCTTCTCGAATCCCTTGCGCACGACTTCGGCTTGCTTGCCTGCGGCGTCCACGGCGCCGCCACCGGCCACGCTCCTGGCTGCGTCCTGCATGCCCTGCATCGCCTCGCTCAGGATCTCGGTCTGCTTGCGCGCCACGGCCTGCATCGATTCGAAGGTCTCGGCGTTGGCCGCCATCAACGCCTCGATGTCCTTGCGGCGGGCTTCGACGATGGCGCTCATGTCGACACCGGGCATCTTGAACTGCGCCATCATGGCGCTCACATCGCCGAAAGGAAGGGTTTGATTGGTCATGCTCGTCTCCTGGTGGTTGAGAGTGCGTTAGCGATTCGTCGGCGACATGCGTTGACCGGTGCCCGCGGTGCCCGCGGCGCAAGCCGTGCAGCCGGTGCAATGGCCGCTCAATGCCCCGACGCCCCCGATGCGCCGATGCCGGTTTCCGAACGCACCTGCTGCGCCACGAATCCGGCCCGGTCCACCGCCGCGCGCGGGCTGCGGTCGAGGATCGAGAAGAGCCAGATGCCGACGAAGCCGATGGTCATCGAGAACAGGGCGGGTGAAGCGTAGGGGAACAGTGCCGAGCCTTTCGGGTTGCCCAGCGTCGCCTCCCACACCGCCGGTGACACCACCGTCAACAGCACCGACGAGGCCAGCCCGAGGAAGCCGCCGATGACCGCGCCGCGGGTCGTGCAGTCCTTCCACAGCACCGACATCAACAGCACCGGAAAGTTGGCCGACGCCGCGATGGCGAATGCCAGGCTGACCATGAACGCGATGTTCTGCTTCTCGAATGCGATGCCGAGCACGACGGCGACGATGCCCAACGCCACAGTGGTGAGGCGCGACACCTTCAATTCGGCGCCGCTGTCGGCCTTGCCCTTCATGATCACCGTGGAATACAGGTCGTGCGACACCGCTGAAGCGCCCGACAGCGTGAGGCCGGCCACCACCGCCAGGATGGTCGCGAAAGCCACCGCGGAAATGAAGCCGAGGAACACATTGCCGCCAACCGCATTGGCAAGGTGGATGGCCGCCATGTTGCCGCCGCCGAGCAGGCCGCCCTTGGCGTCGAGAAACTCCGGATTCGTCAGCACGAAGGTGATGGCACCGAAGCCGATGATGAAAGTCAGGAGATAGAAGTAGGCGATCCAGGTCGTCGCCCACAACACCGACTTGCGCGCCTCCTTGGCGTTGGGCACCGTGAAGAAACGCATCAGGATGTGCGGCAACCCGGCGGTGCCGAACATCAGCGCCATGCCGAAACTGATTGCCGAGATCGGGTCCTTGATGAAGCCGCCGGGGCCCATGATCGAGAAACCCTGCGCTGCCGCTTCCGCTGGTGGCTTGCCCGTGGCCGCCGCGATGCCGGTCTTGATTTCGACCGCCTTGGCGAACATCGCCTCGGGGCTGAAGCCGAAATGCAGCAGCACCATGAAGGCCATGAAGCTGGCACCCGCCAGCAGGAGGCAGGCCTTGATGATCTGTACCCAGGTGGTCGCGGTCATGCCGCCGAAGAGCACGTAGACCATCATCAGCGCACCGACGATGACGACCGCGATCCAGTACTCCAGACCGAACAGCAGCTTGATCAACTGGCCGGCGCCGACCATCTGGGCGATCAGGTAGAACGCGACCACGACCAGGGTTCCCGATGCGGCGAACACGCGCAGCGGCGTCTGGTCGAATCGGAACGCGGCGACGTCGGCGAACGTGAACTTGCCGAGAT
>JBDSMV010000202.1:0-5059 GCA_039915715.1 Rubrivivax sp.
CCGACACGCGGCCCACGCTGCGGCATCTGGTGTTTGTCGAACATGCGCTCGCGAAGAAGGGTTTGCGTGCGCTGCACAAGTTGCCATTGGATGTGTTGCAGCGGGCACTGGAACAGCTCGAAGGGATGGTGACGAACTGGTCGCCGACGGGGCTTGCGAGCCTGCGTTCGCGCATGGCGGTGGCGATCATCGACCGCGAGCACATGGACCCCGAAGCCGAGGCCGACGCCTACCGCACGTCGGCGGTGCTCGACGCGAGCCTGCTGGCGCCGGCCTCGCCCATCGCCGACTCATCCGAGGATGATGTGGACGAAGACGCCGCGCTGGCCGCCGCCTATGCGGCGATGGGCCATGCCCCGCCCGGGGTGCTGGAAGTTCTGCCCGAGTTGCAATCGCCATCGGCCCGCGCCATGTCGCAGCGCAGCCGGTCTGCGTCGACGGTCGACGTCGAACTGGATCTGCGCGAATCGCTTTCCTGACAAGGCGCCCACTGCCATCGCGCAACATCGAGCGCCATGTCGCAGAAAACCGCTGACGCTGTGCGTTGGTGGCCGTGAAGGCGGCGGAAGCGGTGAGATTCGAACTCACGGACGGTCGCCCGTCGCCGGTTTTCAAGACCGGTGCCTTAAACCGCTCGGCCACGCTTCCTTGCTGCGGCGCCGATTCTAGGCGCCGGGCTTTCTGGCCTGCGGGCAGTCGATCTGCACGATCTCGCGCCGGCCGCCGTCGACGCGCACGGCTGTCAGCGCGCCGCCCCAGACGCAGCCGGTGTCCAGCCCCAGCAGGTCGGGGCGGTCGACCAGACCCATCGTGCTCCAGTGGCCGAAGGCGATGGGTTCGCCCGCGCTGCTACGGCCTGGCACGTCGAACCAGGGCATGAAGCCCTCAGGCGCGCTTCCAAATCCATCCTTGGTTTCCAGGTCGAGTGTGCCGTCGGCGCTGCAGAAGCGCAGCCGCGTCAGCGTGTCGACGATGAAGCGATGGCGGTCGGTGCCTTGCAGATCGTCCGCCCAGCGCTGCGGGCCTTTGCGGTACATCGCGTGCAGGAAGTCGGCCGCGCCGGGCCCGTCAAGCAATTGCTCGACCTCTGCCGCCAACGACAGCGCCAATTCGGATGTCCATTGCGGCACCAAGCCGGCATGCACGCACAGCCAACCGCATTCGCGCCGCGCCAAGGGCTGGTGCTGCAGCCAGTCGATCCAGGCCTGGCGGTCGTCGGCAGCCAATACGTCGTCGAAGGTGTCGCCCTTGCCGATCGCGCGCGCGCGGTGCGCGACCGCAAGCAGGTGCAGGTCGTGGTTGCCCAGCAGGCAGCCTGCGGCGTCGCCCCAGGCCACGACGCGCCGCAGCACCGCCAGCGAATCCGGGCCGCGGTTGACCAGGTCGCCCAGAAAGATCAAGCGGTCGCGCGAAGGTGAAAAGCCGATCTGGTCGACGAGTTGCTGCAGCGGCGCATCGCAGCCCTGGAGGTCGCCGACGAGATGAATCATGCGGCGATTCTGCTACGCTCGCGCCCCTCGCCCTGGCCCCCGCCGGCAGCCCCGGCGGCGAGCATGGAAGTCGCGCTACTCGTTTTCTTGATCCTGCTCAACGGCCTCTTCGCGATGTCGGAGATGGCGCTCACCGCTGCCCGCAGGACTCGGCTGCAGGTGATGGTGGAAAGCCAGGAACCCGGCGCGCAGGCGGCGATCGACCTGCACGAAAACCCCACCAAGTTTTTGTCGACGGTGCAGATCGGCATCACCTCGATCGGCATCTTGAACGGCATCGTCGGCGAAGCCGCTTTCAGCGAGCCGCTGGCACAGTGGCTCTCACGCCTGTTCGGCATCGCCGAAGCGGCTGCGGCGGTGGGCGCGACCGCGCTGGTGGTGGTCAGCATCACGATCCTCACGATCATCTTCGGCGAACTGGTGCCCAAGCGCGTCGGCCAGATGTATCCCGAAGTGGTGGCGCGCCTGGTGTCGCGGCCGATGAACTGGCTCTCGATGGCGGTGCGCCCGCTGGTGGTGCTGCTGAGCGTGTGCACGAACGGGGTGCTGCGGCTGATGGGCATTCGCGGCGGACCGTCACGCGCGGTGACCGAGGAAGAGATCGCAGCCAGCCTGGAAGAGGGCTTTGACGCCGGCATCATCGAAGCGCAGGAACGGCAGATGGTGCGCAACGTGTTCCGACTGGACGATCGGCAGATCGGTTCGATGATGATTCCGCGGGCTGAGATCGACTGGCTCGACCTCAACGACGCACCCGAGCAGATGCTGGCCCGCATCGGCGAGACCGCGCACACGCGCTACCCGGTGTGCCGCGGGTCTCTGGACGATGTGCAGGGCGTGCTGGCGGTGGTCAACCTGTTGCAGCCGCTGGCGCGCGGCGAGAAGCCCGACCTGTTGCAGCACATCCAGCCGCCGGTGTTCGTGCCCGAGACGCTGTCGGGGATGGAGCTGTTGGAGCACTACCGTGTCTCGAGCACCGACCTTGTGTTCGTGGTCGATGAGTACGGCGTGGTGCAAGGCGTCATCAGCGAGCGCGAACTGCTGGAAGCGATCACCGGCGAGTTCACCCATGCGACTGACGACGAAGCCTGGGCAGTGGTGTGCGCCGATGGCAGCTATCTCATGGACGGCATGATCCCCGTGCCGGAATTGAAGGATCGTTTGGATATCAAGGACCTGCCCGAGGAAGAGCGCGGCCGCTATAACACGCTGGCTGGCATGATCATGCTTTTGCTTGGGCGCCTGCCGCGCTCTACCGACGCGGTGGAATGGGAAGGCTGGCGCTTCGAGGTCGTCGGCCTCGACGGAAAACGTGTAGCCAAGGTTCTGGTCGCACGCATCGATGAACCCCCCGGAGATTCCACTTGATCAATCAGAACCTGCACCTGAAGCCGGTGGCGCTGGACAGCGTCGAACACCGCGGCTTGAAGCTCAACGTGCCCGTCGCCGACTGGCAGATGACGGACAAGCTCAATGCCATCTTCGTGGCCGCGGCCGAATTCGGCGATGTCTGCCGTGAATACCCGATCGTGTTCGTGCGTGCGGGCAAGGAAGACGACGGCACCGATGCCATCGCGCCGATCGCGGTGCTGGGGCTGACCCAGACCGAGAACCTGTACGTCACAGCCGGCGGCTGGCGTGCCACCTACATGCCGGCGGTGCTTCGCTCGTACCCGTTCTGCATCGCCCGCATCGATGCGGAGCGCTTCGCGATCTGCGTCGACATGGCCTACAGCGGGGTCGACCAGCCCGGTGGGCAACCGCTGTTCGAAACCGACGGCCAACCGGCCGAGTTGCTGAAGTCGATGACCACGCAAATGGAAACGCTGGAGTCCGAGGTTCAGCGCACGCGCATGGTCTGCAGGCGCCTGCTGCAGTTGGGTGTGCTGGCGGACATGCGCTTCGACGCCACGCTGCCCGACGGGCGCAAGCATTCGGTCGATGGTTTCCTGACCGTCGACCAGCAGAAGATGACCGACCTGGCCGAAGCCGATGTGGTGGACCTGCACCGCACCGGCGTGCTGGCCGCGGTGCACCAGCACTGGGTGTCGCTCGGCAACATGCGCCAGTTGCTGGAATGGCATGCAGAGAAGGGTGCGCAGACCAACGGGCCTGCGGCTGCCAATGCCGATGCGATCGCACCGCCGTCGACCACCCACTGAACCCACGTTCCACTGGCGAGCCCACCGATGTCCGTTCAACTGAAGAAGCCGGCGCGCGGCAGCGTGCCCATCCATGCGGTCGTGCGCGCCGACTTCGACGCCCACACCACAGCGCTCGAACCGTCGGCGAGGCAGTGGATGCGCACAGTGGGATTCAGCGGCGGGCCCGACACCCATGCGCTGCTGCCGGCGGCCGACGGCAGCCTGGCTGCTGTTTGGGCCGGGGTGCGTGACGCTGCCGACCCGTGGGCGCTGGCGATGCTGCCGAAGGCGCTGCCAGTCGGGAACTATCACCTCGCCGATGCCGGCCCTGGCGGCGTCACGGTCGACGCCAGCGCTGCGGCCCTGTCATGGGAGTTGGGCAGTTATGCCTTCGACCTCTACAAACCGGTTCGGCGCGAGCCCGCATGCTTGTACCTGGCGTCAGGCGATGAAGCCAATCGGGCGCTGATCGTCGCCGCGGCCATGGCGTCGACCCGCGACCTGGTCAACACACCGGCCGAGCACATGGGCCCGGCAGAACTGGCTGAAGCGGTGCGCCTGGTGGCGCGCCAGCACGGCGCCACGTTCAAGCAGACGGTCGGCGACAAGCTGCTGACCGCGGGTTTCCCGGCGATCCATGCGGTCGGGCGTGCGTCCACCCGCGAGCCGCGATTGATCGAGCTCAACTGGGGCAAGCCGAAGCACCCGCGGCTGACGATCGTCGGCAAGGGCGTGTGCTTCGACACCGGTGGCCTCGACATCAAGGGCGCCGACGGCATGCGCTTGATGAAGAAGGACATGGGCGGCGCGGCCAATGCCATCGGCCTGGCGCAGATGGTGATGGCGCTGCAATTGCCGGTGCGTTTGCAACTGTTGATTCCGGCAGTCGAGAACTCGATCGCAGGCAACGCCTACCGGCCCGGCGATGTCTACAAGACCAGGAAAGGTCTGCACATCGAGATCGGCAACACCGACGCCGAGGGCCGCGTGGTGCTGTGTGACGCGCTGGCCTATGCCGTCGAAGGCAAGCCCGACTTCCTGATCGACATGGCCACACTGACCGGTGCCGCGCGGGTGGCGCTGGGCGGGCAGTTGCCGGCGCTGTTCTGCCGCAACACAGCGCTGGCGCGCGAGCTGGTCGACCGCGGGCAGAAACTGCAGGACCCGATGTGGCACTTGCCACTTTGGGGCGGCTATCACGTCAGCATCGAATGCGAGATCGCCGACATCGTCAACACCGGCCGCAACGGCCTGGGCGGTGCCATCACCGCGGCCCTGTTCCTGGCCGACTTCGTGCCACCGGAACTCGAGTGGCTCCATTTGGACATGTTCGCCTGGAACGACACCGCCCGGCCAGGCCGGCCGGTGGGCGGCGAGGCGCAGACGTTGCGCACCCTGCTGGACCATCTGCAGCAGCGCTACCGC
>JBDSMV010000275.1:0-2670 GCA_039915715.1 Rubrivivax sp.
GTAGTAAGCCAGCATGTCGGCGCCCTGCCAGCGTCCCGAGAAGTGGAACGGCATCCAGACCGTGTCGCCGGCCACCCGTTCGGTCACCTGCGCCTTCACGCGCATGCCCTTGAAGCCGGGCAATGCCGCCATCGGCGGAGTCCGAACCCAGACGTAGTCACCGTTGCGGATGCCGCGGTCGTTGGCGGCGCGCGGGTTCAGCTCGATGAACATCTCTTGCTGAAGCTCGGCCAGCCACGGGTTCGAGCGGGTTTCCTCGCCACCGCCTTCGTATTCGACCAAGCGCCCGCTGGTCATGATCAGCGGGAAGGTCTTGCCGACATCGGCGTACTTGTCCTGCACGGATTTGTAAAGCGTGGGCAGACGCCAGAATGCCTTCTTGTCGTCGTGCGTGGGGTACTTGGCAATCAAATCCGGCCGGTTGCCATAAAGCGGCTCACGGTGCTTCGGAATCGGGTCCGGGAAGTTCCACACCACGGCACGCGCCTTGGCATTGCCGAAGGGATGGCAGCCATGGGCCATCACCACCCGCTGGATGCCACCCGAAAGGTCGGTCTTCCAGTTCTTGCCTTCGGCGGCAGCCTGCTCGGCCGGTGTCAGGTCGCTCCACCAGCCCAGCTTCTTCAGGAATACGTGGTCGAACTCCGGATAACCGGTGGTCAGCTCGGCGCCCTTGCTGTGTGAGCCATCACCCGCCAGCAGCGACACCCCGTCGCGCTCGACCCCGAAGTTGGCGCGGAAGTTGCCGCCGCCGTCCATCACGTGCTTGGAGGTGTCGTACAGGTTGCTCGAACCCGGGTGCTTCAGTTCGGGGTTGCCATAGCAAGGCCACGGCAGGCCGAAATAGTCGCCATCGAGGCTGTAACCGGTTTCCTTGTCGATGCCGCCCTTGGCTCTGAGCGTCTTGACATCGAAGACATGCATGTTGCGCATGTGGGCCTTGAGCCGCTCGGGGCTCTGGCCGGTGTAGCCGATGGTCCAGACACCCTTGTTGATCTCGCGCAGGATCGACTCGACTTCGGGCTCGGGCATGCCGCCGCGGCCCGGCACCATCTTGTAGTTGACCACCAGCTCCTTGCCGAAGCCCAGCTTGTCGGCCAGCTGCGCCATGATCATGTGGTCGGTGCGGCTCTCCCACAGCGGCTCCATGACCTTTTCACGCCATTGGATCGATCGGTTCGATGCGGTCACCGAACCCGAGGTCTCGAACTGCGTCGAGGCCGGCAGCAGGTACACGGCGCGGTTGGCGTTTTGATCTTCGGGACGACCCGGCATCGCCGCCATCGCCGCGCTGGCGCTGGGGAACGGGTCCACCACCACCAGCAGATCGAGCTTGTCCATCGCCTGCTTCATCTCCAGACCACGGGTCTGCGAGTTGGGCGCATGGCCCCAGAAGAACAAACCACGCAGATTGCTTTCTTGGTCGATGAGGTCGTTCTTTTCGAGCACGCCGTCGATCCAGCGCGAAACCGTCATGCCGGGCTTGCCCATCATGCCGGGGGCGTACTGCTTCTTGATCCACTCGAAGTCGACGTTCCAGACCTTGGCGAAGTGCTTCCACGAGCCTTCGGCCAAACCGTAGTAGCCAGGCAATGAGTCAGGATTGGGGCCGACATCGGTGGCGCCCTGCACGTTGTCGTGGCCGCGGAAGATGTTGGTGCCGCCGCCGCTCTTGCCGACGTTGCCGAGCGCCAACTGCAGCAGGCACGACGCGCGCACGATGGCATTGCCGATCGAGTGCTGCGTCTGCCCCATGCACCAGACCACGGTGCTGGGCCGGTTCATCGCCATGATGGTGGCGACTTTCAGCGTCGTGGCGCCATCCACCCCGCAGGCTTCCTCGACCACCTCGGGGGTCCATGTGGCCAGCACCTCTTCGCGCACCTTGTCCATGCCATAGACACGATCGGCAAGGTACTGCTTGTCTTCCCAGCCGTTCTTGAAGATGTGCCACATCACGCCATACAGGAACGGGATGTCGGCACCCGAACGCAGGCGCACGAATTCATCGGCCTTGGCCGCCGTGCGCGTGAAGCGCGGGTCGACCACGATCATCTTGCAGCCCTGCTCCTTGGCATGCAGCATGTGCAGCATCGACACCGGGTGCGCTTCGGCCGCATTGCTGCCGATGTACATCGCAGCTTTCGAGAACTGCATGTCGTTGTAGCTGTTGGTCATCGCACCGTAGCCCCACGTGTTGGCGACGCCCGCCACGGTGGTGCTGTGGCAAATGCGCGCCTGGTGGTCGGTGTTGTTGGTGCCCCAGAGCGAGACCCACTTGCGCAGCAGGTAGCTCTGTTCGTTGTTGTGCTTGGACGAGCCGACAAAGAACATCGAGTCAGGCCCGCTCTGCTTCTTCAGCTCGAGCATCTTGGCGCTGATCTCGGCCAGTGCCGTGTCCCAGCTGATGCGCTCGTACTTGTTGCCCACCAGCTTCATCGGGTACTTGAGGCGGTATTCGCCATGGCCGTGTTCACGCAGCGCGGCACCCTTGGCGCAATGCGCACCCAGGTTCAGCGGGCTGTCGAACACCGGTTCCTGCCGCACCCACACGCCGTTGTCGACCACCGCGTCAACCGCGCAGCCCACCGAGCAGTGGGTGCAGACGGTGCGCTTGACCTCGACCTTGCCGTTGGGCACGCCGGCTGTCGCCTTGTCGGCGGCCTGCGC
>JBDSMV010000285.1:0-3192 GCA_039915715.1 Rubrivivax sp.
GGGCTTCAAGGCGCCGGCGGTTTCTTGTGGCCCCGATTCGTCGCCGCACCCCGGTGCGGACGCACCCGAACCCTGCGCTTGCAAGCCTTCTCCACAGCCCCCATATCCACCGCCACCGTCGAAGGTCCGCTGCCGTTCCTGCCGGCGTTGCCCACGGAATCGCCAGACCCCACTCACCCGTAGCAGAAGACGCCGCATGTTCCCAAAGATCCTGACCCAGTTTTTCGGCAGCCGGAACGAGCGTCTGTTGAAGACCTATCGCCGCACGGCTGAAAAAATCAACGCGCTGGAGCCGCAGTTCGAAGCACTCTCCGATGCTGAGCTGCAGGCCCGTACGGCGGCTTTCCAGCAGCGCCTGAGCCAAGGCGAAACGCTCGACGCCTTGCTTCCTGAAGCCTTTGCAACAGTCAGGGAAGCCAGCAAACGCGTGCTGAAGATGCGCCACTTCGACGTGCAGCTGATCGGCGGCATGGTGATGCACGAAGGCAAGATCGCGGAAATGCGAACTGGCGAAGGCAAAACGCTGATGGCGACCTTGCCGATCTACCTGAATGCGCTCGCTGGAAAGGGCGTGCACCTGGTGACGGTCAACGACTATCTGGTGCGGCGCGATGCCGAATGGATGGGGCGGGTCTACAGCTTTCTCGGACTGACTGTCGGCGTCAACGTACCCGGCATGGGGCGCGATGAGAAGCAGGCCGCGTATGGCGCCGACATCACTTACGGCACCAACAACGAATTCGGCTTCGACTATCTGCGCGACAACATGGTGCAGGACATCCGCGAGCGAACCGCCCGCGGGCTCAGCTATGCGATCGTCGACGAGGTCGACTCGATCCTGATCGACGAGGCCCGCACGCCGCTGATCATCAGCGGCCAGGCCGAAGACCACACCGAGATGTACGTGAGCATCAACGGCGTGGTTCCGCAGCTGAAAAAGCAGATCGGCGAAGAGGACATCCGCACCGGAGAAGGCGTGATCGACGCCGGCGACTTCACGGTCGACGAGAAAACGCACCAGGTGTTCCTGACCGAAACCGGTCACGAGAACGCCGAGCGCCTGCTGGCCGAAGCCGGGCTCTTGCCGGAAGGTGCCAGTCTCTACGACCCCGGCAACATCGCGCTGATGCACCACGTGTACGCGGCGCTGCGGGCCAACCACCTCTACAACCGTGACCAGCACTACGTGGTGCAGAACGACGAGGTGGTGATCGTCGACGAATTCACCGGCCGCCTGATGACGGGCCGCCGCTGGTCCGACGGGCTGCACCAGGCGGTCGAAGCCAAGGAAGGGGTGCAGATTCAGAGCGAGAACCAGACGCTGGCCTCGGTCACGTTCCAGAACTACTTCCGCATGTACGGCAAGTTGTCCGGTATGACCGGCACCGCCGACACCGAGGCCTATGAATTCCAGGAGATCTATGGCCTGGAAACGGTGGTGATCCCGCCCAATAAGCCGACGATCCGCAAGGATGACAACGACCTGATCTACAAGACGGCGAAAGAGAAATACGACGCCGTCATCGAAGACATCCGCGATTGCCACAACCGCGGCCAGCCGGTGCTGGTGGGCACCACGTCGATCGAGAATTCGGAGTTGATCTCCGAACTGCTGAAGAAGGTCAAGCTGCCTCACCAGGTTTTGAATGCCAAGCAGCATGCGCGGGAAGCCGAGATCGTGGCCCAGGCCGGACGGCCGGGGGTGATCACCATCGCCACCAACATGGCCGGGCGCGGCACCGACATCGTGCTCGGTGGCAATGTCGAGAACCAGGTCAAGGTGCTGGAAGCCGACCCCGCCGTTGCCGAAGCCGACCGCCTGGCCCGTGCGCAGTCGTTGAAGGACGAATGGCAATCGCTGCACGACGGTGTCAAGGCTGCCGGTGGCCTGCGCATCGTGGCCACCGAGCGCCACGAGAGCCGACGCATCGACAACCAGTTGCGCGGCCGTTCGGGCCGCCAGGGCGACCCCGGCGCCAGCCGCTTCTACCTGAGCCTGGACGACTCGCTGATGCGCATCTTTGCCGGCGACCGGGTGCGCTCGATCATGGAACGCCTGAAGATGCCCGAAGGCGAAGCCATCGAAGCCGGCATCGTCAACCGCAGCATCGAGAGCGCGCAGCGCAAGGTCGAGGCGCGCAACTTCGACATTCGCAAGCAGTTGCTCGAATACGACGACGTGTCAAACGAGCAGCGCAAGGTCATCTACCAGCAGCGCAACGAGATCCTGGAAGCGGCTTCGCTCGACGCGCAGATCACCAACCTGCGCAAGAGCACGATGGCCGAGGTGGTGCGCACCCACGTGCCGGCGGGCTCGCTGGAGGAACTGTGGGACCTGGACGCGCTGGAGCGTGTGCTGAAGGACGAGTGGCATCTGGCCCTGGACCTGCGTGGCGAGGTCGAGCGCAGCAGCTCGATCTCCGACGACGACATCGCAGACCGGGTGGTGGCCGCGGCCGACACGCATTTCAATGCCAAGGTCGAGCAGGTGGGCGCCGAGCAGTTCACGCCCTTCATGCGGATGGTGCTGCTGCAGGCCATCGACAGCCACTGGCGCGAACATCTGGCAGCGCTCGACTACCTGCGCCAGGGCATCCACCTGCGCGGTTATGCGCAGAAGAATCCGAAGCAGGAATACAAGCGCGAAGCGTTCGAGCTGTTCTCGCAGCTGCTGGATGTGGTCAAGGCCGAGGTCACTCGCATCCTGATGACGGTACGGATCCAGAACCCGGACGAAGCCGCTCAGGCGGCCCGGGCCCTGGAACAGCAGGGTGGCTACAGCGGCGATGTGACCTACACCCACCCGAACGAGGACGGCAGCGTTTCGTCCGATGCATCGGCTGGCGCTGAACTGGCGCCGCTGCCTGCCGACGCGCCGAAGGTCGGACGCAACGATCCTTGCCCTTGCGGCAGCGGCAAGAAGTTCAAGTTCTGTCATGGCAAGCTGAGCTGAAAGTCGTTTGACACGACCCGCAGCCTTTGGCTGTCGGGTCGCCGGCCAATTTGCCGGCCGAACCACCGCCGAACCGTCGACCAAAACAAAGGGGCTGCAAGCTTTTGGCTTGCAGCCCCTTTTCGTTGACGACGCCCCCGCCTTGCGGCGGAGGCGCAGTGCCCGCTGAGCTTACTGACCCAGTTGGCGCGTCGATGTGGCGCGGCTGACCGCCGTCGGGGCCGGGATGCCGGTGTCGA
>JBDSMV010000349.1:0-6950 GCA_039915715.1 Rubrivivax sp.
GTCCGAACCACGCGGATCGCATCGCCGTTCAGAAAGCCCTCCGGCGCCCTTTGCAGGCGACCGGGGCGATCCGACAAGACATCTGGCAGGTGGCGATCGTTCAAGTGAGCCAATGCATCTGGATATAAGCAACCACCAATATATGCCTGACCAAGACGTAGGGTCAGGGTACAAACCCCTGGGCCGAGGCCGCCCGGGATCAGCTCTGCCCGACGATCGAAGCGGTGGCCATCAACTCGAGAAAGAGCGACATCGACACCTGCCCGCTGACCGCAAACGGATCGAGCGTGGGTGTCTCGGAATACTTCAACAGCAACGCCGGGTTCAGCCGCGACATGTTGACCTGCCCCATCGACCAACCGGCGAAGCAACGCTCGCCGATCTCTTCGTAGCTCAGCAGTTCGACCTCGGTGTGGCGAGGGTCGGCTGCAATCTTGTTGTAGAGCCGGTTGACCCCGCTGCGCCCACCTTCCAGCACCTGCAGAAAGATGCCCTGGCTGAAACACAGCACGCCGGTCACCCCGAGCGCAGGATTGTTGGTCTTGGAGCGGCGCAGGATCGACAGCAGTTCGTCCTGATCGACCGTGGACACAGCGCGGCTGGCATAGAGCAGTCTGACGAGCATCGCTTGTTTCTCCTTCAGCCCTGGTTGCGACGGGGCAGCAACGACAGGAATTCGCGCCGCAGGTTCGCGTCTTTGAGGAAAGAGCCGCGCATGAGGCTGTTGACCATCGCGGTTTCGGTGTCTTTGACCCCGCGCCAGTGCATGCAGAAGTGGTCGGCTTCCATCACGATGGCCAGGCCGTCCGGGCGCACCCGCTCCTGCAGCTCATCGGCCAGCATCGTCACTGCTTCTTCCTGGATCTGCGGGCGGCTCATGATCCATTCGGCGATGCGGGTGTATTTCGACAGGCCGATCAAATTGCTGTGTTCGTTGGGCAAGAGGCCGATCCAGAGCTTGCCGATGATCGGGCACATGTGGTGGCTGCAGGCGCTGCGCACGGTGATCGGGCCCACGATCATCAGCTCGTTCAGGCGTTCGACGTTCGGAAACTCGGTCACCGCCGGCATCGGCACGAAGCGGCCGCGGAAGACCTCGTCGATGTACATCTTGGCGACCCGCTTGGCGGTGTCCTGGGTGTTGTGATCGCTTTCGGTGTCGATCACCAGCGCTTGCAGCACCTGCTGCATCTTGGCCTGCACCTCGGCCTTCAACTCCGCCAGCTCGCCTTCGCGCACAAAGGCGGCGATGTTGTCGTTGGCGTGGTAGCGCCGCTTGGCGCCGACCAGCCGGTAGCGGATGCGCTCCGACACCGGCAGCGCCGCCAATTCTTCTTGAGAAAGCGCAAGGCCGTTGCCGGGTTTCTCGACGGCATCGGTTGAAGGAGATCGGGCCATGCTGCAGGGGCGGCGGACGCTCGGGGTGGGGAAGGTCCGATTGTGCGCACGGATGCTGCGCGCGCGCCCGCCCCTGGGCTCTGCGAGCGACGCATAGACTTCCCGCATGCCCGCCCCGCTGTTTCCGGCCGCTCCCCCCGCGCAGGGCTCGCTGCCGCTGGCGCGCCTGCTGGAACACACCGCCGACGCGGTGCAGGCGGTGCGCAGCGGACAGTCGCTGACCGATGTACTGGCCCGATGCCCGGCCGATGCCCGGCCCGGCGTGCAGGCGCTGACCTTCCACGCCTTGCGCTGGCTCGGCAGCGCCATCGAAACCCGCACGCAGCTGGCGCCCAAGACACCACCGCCCAACGTCGACGCGCTGCTGGTGACGGCGCTGGCACTGTTGTGGCCGGCCGATGCGATGCCGTATGCCGAACACACGCTCGTCGACCAGGCGGTGGGCGCGGCGCGGTTGCGCACCCCGGCGGCAGCCGGCTTCGTCAATGCCGTGCTGCGCCGCTTCTTGCGTGAACGCGCCGCCGTCACCGAGGCTGTACTGCATGCCCCGACGGGCGCCTGGAACCACCCGCTGTGGTGGATCGAACGGGTGCGCCACGACTGGCCGCAGGCCTGGCAGAGCCTGCTGGCGGCCGCCAACCAGCGCCCGCCGATGACCTTGCGCGTCAACCGCAGGCGCTGCAGTGGCGCAGCGTATGTGCAGCGGCTGGCCGAAGCCGGGCGCCACGCGACGCTGCTGGACGACCCCGCGCTGGACGGCCAGGCGGTGGTGCTGGCCGAACCGTGCCCGGTGCAGCAGCTGCCCGGGTTTACCGAAGGCGAGGTGTCGGTGCAGGACGCGGCCGCGCAGCGCGCCGCGCCGTTGCTGCTGTCGGGCTTGCCGGCACCGGCCGGCCGCCGCCTGCGGGTGCTGGACGCCTGCGCTGCGCCCGGCGGCAAGACCGCGCACCTGCTGGAGCTGGCCGAGTTGGACCTGCTGGCGCTGGACAGCGACCCGCTGCGGCTGCAGAAGGTGCAGGACACCCTCAACCGCCTGTCCCTGTCGGCCGAGTTGCGCGCAGGCGATGCACGCCAGACGGCCGCGTGGTGGGACGGCCGCCCCTTCGACGCGGTCCTGCTCGACGCGCCCTGCACTGCGTCGGGCATCGTGCGCCGCCACCCCGACGTGCGCTGGCTGCGCCGCGCCGACGACATCGGCACGCTGGCCCGCATCCAGGCACACCTGCTGGACGCGCTGTGGCCGCTGCTGGCGCCGGGCGGGCGGCTGCTGTTCGCCACCTGCTCGATCTTCAAAGCCGAAGGGGAACAACAGATCGATGCATTTTTGCAACGCCTGGCGCCCGGCACGGCCCGGCTGGACCCGCTATCGCCCGGGCACCTGCTTGCCAGCCGCGACAATGCCCCGCAAGGCATCCACGGCCGTGCATCGTTGCTTCAGGACGGGTTCTTCTACGCGCTCGTCCACCGGGTCTGACTTCTGCGGCTGCTGCGCACATCGAGACGCCCCATTCGCTGACCGCCCCATCGGCCCCATCCCGGCCCTGGCCCCGAACCCGAATCCGAATCCGAAACTCGACCCTTCGAGCCATGCTTGCGCCGGCCCGCCGCCCCCCGAATGGCCCGTTGCGGATGCGGCGGGTGCTTGCCGTCACAGCCGCATGGGGCTTTGGCATGGCGCTGGTCTGCGTCGCGGCCGGCTCGGTCAACCCGGCGCGGGCCCAACCTGCCTCTGCGGCCGCGGCACCGTCGAGCGGGCCGCCACTGACCGCCAACCTGCCGCTACAGACCCCGCCGCAGACCAGCATTGCGCCGCTGCAGAACCAGATGCAGACCCAGCCGGTGGAGCTGGCGACGCTGCAGGTCGAACGCGCCGATGGCGCGCTGAACCTGGAATTTGCGGTGCGCATCAACCTGCCGCGTGCAGTCGATGACGCGCTGCACCGCGGCGTGCCGCTGTACTTCGTCGCCGAAGCGCAATTGCTGCGCAATCGCTGGTACTGGCGCGACGAGCGCGTGGCCCGCATCCAGCGGTCGTGGCGGGTGGCCTACCAACCATTGACCAACACCTGGCGCGTCGGTCTGGGCGGGCTCAACCAGACCCATGCCACGCTGGCCGAATCGCTGGCCGCCGTGTCGCGCAGTTCGGGCTGGCGTCTGGCCGAGCTGTCGCAGCTGGAAGCCGACCGCAGCTACTACGTCGACTTCCGTTTTCGTCTCGACACCTCGCAGCTGCCCGGTCCGATGCAGTTCGGCCTGGGCAGCCAGGGCGATTGGGCGGTGGAAGCGTCGCGCGTGCTGAAGGTCGACCTGTAGTGGGCATGTTGTCGTGGGCGGCTTGTGATGAGCGGCCCGCAATGAGCGGCCGGTCGCGACTGCAATGAAGAAGTCGGCACGCTGGGGCTGGTTCATCGGCAGCGTGGCCGCGCTCGGCATGGCGATGGTGCTGGCCTTCGTGCTGTCGTTCAGCAGCCAGGACAGCGGCCTTTACGAACGCAACTTCGTCTGGCTCTTCAACATCAACGTGGCGGTAGCGGTGCTGCTGGCGCTGGTGCTGGTGATCGTCGCTTTCCGCCTGGCGGCGCGGTTGCGGCGCGGCAAGTTCGGCAGCCGCCTGCTGCTGAAGCTGGCGGGCATCTTCGCGTTGGTGGGGGTGCTGCCGGGATTGGTGATCTACACCGTGTCCTACCAGTTCGCATCGCGCAGCATCGAAGCCTGGTTCGACGTGCGCGTGGCCGGTGCGCTGGACGCCGGGCTGGCGCTGGGCAAGGGCACTCTGGAAGCGTTGTCCACCGATCTGCAGCGCAAGACCCGGCTGGCGGCCGAACGGGTGGCCGACGCAGGCGGGGCCAGCGCACCGCTGATGCTGGAACGCCTGCGCGAGCAACTGGGCGCCACCGAAGCCACAGTGGTCGGCGCCAACGGTCAGGTGTTGGTGATGGCGGGGGGCAGTGCGGCAGCCGGCCGGCCGGAGCGGCCATCCTCGACACTGCTGCGGCAAGCACGGCTTTCCGGCTCTGCGGGTCAGGTCGAAGGCCTGGACGAAGAATCACTGGCTGCAGGCAGCGCCGGCCCCCGGGTGCGTGCGCTGGCACTGCTGCCACGCAACGAGATCGCGCTCGCCACCGTCGAAGAACGTCTCTTGATGGTGGTGCAGCCATTGCCCCGCGCGTTGGCAGCCAATGCGCTGGCGGTGCAGGCGGCCTACAGCGAATACCAGCAGCGGGCGTTGGCCCGCGACGCGTTGCGGCGCATGTACATCGGGACCTTGACGCTGGCGCTGATCCTGGCGGTGTTCGCCGCGGTGCTGCTGGCGATCGTGCTCGGCAACCAGCTCGCGCGCCCGCTGCTGTTGCTGGCCGATGGCGTGCGCCAGGTGGCCGAAGGCGATCTGACCGTCAAGCCGGTGTTCAAGAGCAACGACGAGTTGGGCGGCCTGACGCGCAGCTTCGCCGCCATGACCGCGCAGGTGGCCGATGCCCGCGAAGCGGTGCAGCGCGGCATGGGGCAACTGGAAGGCGCGCGCACCCGGCTGCAGACGATCCTGGACACGCTGACCTCCGGGGTGGTGGTGTTCGACCCCGCTGGCGCCATCGACACCGTCAACCCGGGTGCCACGCGCATCCTGCAGCGTCCGCTGTCGGCCTGGCGCGGGCGGCGGCTGGCCGAGCTGCCCGAGCTGGCCGAGTTCGCAGCCTCGGTCGAACAACGCTTCGAGTTGCTGTTGGCCAACCCCGAGATCGGCGAACGCGACGACTGGCAGGAGTCGTACGAGCTGCAGCGCGGCGACGGCAACACGCTGCAACTGCTGGTGCGCGGCGCGCTGTTGCCAGGTGATTCGCGACTGATGGTGTTCGATGACATCACCGAAGTCGTCTCGGGCCAGCGTTCGCAAGCCTGGGCCGAAGTGGCGCGGCGTCTGGCGCACGAGATCAAGAACCCGCTGACACCGATTCAGCTGTCGGCCGAGCGCTTGCAGCACCGCCTGGAGTCGCGCCTGGAGGGCGCCGAGCGTGCGCTGCTGGTGAAGTCGGTGGCCACCATCGTCAACCAGGTGCAGGCGATGCAGGCGCTGGTCAACGAGTTCCGCGACTACGCCCGCCTGCCGGCCGCGGTGATGACAGAGCTGGACCTGAACGAGCTGGCAGCCGAGGTGCTGACGCTGTACGGCGAGGCCACCGACAACGGCATGCTGCGGCTGCGCGCCGACCCGAATCTGCCGCCGATCAAGGGCGACGCAACCCAGTTGCGCCAGGTCATCCACAACCTGGTCCAGAACGCGCTGGACGCGGTGACCGACCGTGCCGGTGGCCATGTCGAGATCAGCACGTCCTGCGCCCGCAGCGACAGCGGCGAGTTGCGCGCGGTGCGCCTGACGGTGATCGACAACGGGCCCGGCTTTGCCGAAAAGGTGCTCAAGCGTGCCTTCGAGCCGTATGTCACCACCAAGGCCAAAGGCACGGGGCTGGGTTTGGCGGTGGTGAAGAAGATCGCCGATGAGCATGCTGCGCGCATGAGCATCGTCAACCTGCGCGGCGGCGGGGACGACAGCCCCGTGACCGGCGCACGGGTTTCGCTATCATTTTCCAATCTGCCGAAGGTGATCGCCGCCCGCTCCTCAGGCACCGCCGAGAGCGCGACCGCGGACTTGGGAGGTACCACCGGCTGAGCGTTGAGGTTAAGGTTGCGGCCTCGCATGGAACCCACCGAGGACAGAGCGGACTGAATGGCAACGATCCTGGTAGTCGATGACGAGCTCGGCATCCGTGCGCTGCTTTCGGAGATCCTGAGCGACGAGGGGCACACCGTCGAGCTTGCGGAAGATGCTGCGCAAGCGCGCCAGGTGCGCGAATCGCTGCGTCCGGACCTGGTGCTGCTCGACATCTGGATGCCCGATGTCGACGGCGTCACGCTGCTGAAGGAATGGTCGATGAGCGGCCAGTTGTCGATGCCGGTGATCATGATGAGTGGTCACGGCACCATCGACACTGCGGTCGAGGCCACCAAGTTCGGCGCCAGCGCCTTTCTTGAAAAACCGATCACGTTGCAGAAGTTGCTGCGCGCGGTCGAGCAGGCGCTGGCCAAGCCGGCGCAGCGTCTGGCCGAAGGCCTGTACCCGGCTCGCAGCGCCGACTCTGCGCTGCTGAACGATCTGCGCATGCCGATGGCGCCCAACGCGCTCGGCGCCGCGGCTCCACCGGCAGGCCCCGGGCTGCGTGGTGAGCAGAGCTTCGACCTCGACCGACCGCTGCGCGAGGCCCGCGATGCCTTCGAGAAGAGCTACTTCGAGTTCCATCTGGCCAAGGAAGGCGGCTCGATGACCCGCGTGGCCGAGAAGACCGGCCTGGAGCGCACGCACCTGTACCGCAAGCTGAAGCAACTGGGTGTGGACTTGTCGCGCAACAAGCGCGGCGGGATGGGCTGAGGCCGGAGTTCGGGTCGCTGGGACCGCTTGACGCGTCCTATAATCATGGGCTGGCCTGGTAGCTCAGTTGGTAGAGCAGCGGATTGAAAATCCGCGTGTCGGTGGTTCGATTCCGCCCCAGGCCACCAGA